>JBQCJC010000343.1:0-4072 GCA_051953135.1 Thermoanaerobaculia bacterium
GCCGCCGATCGCGACGATGTTGAGCCCGGGGGAGGTCATCGGCGGCGGATTATGTCATCCCGAGCGTAGCGAGGGACCTGGCGCCGCCCATGTCATCCCGAGCGTAGCGAGGGACCTGGTGGGTGGGTGGTGCGCAACACATGCCTCGTGCCGCCACCCGAGCTCCAGACCCCTCGCTCCCGCTCGGGGTGACATGGCTCACGCTCGGGGTGACAGGCGCGCAATTCCTCGTTGCAGGTGAAACCGCAGCGGCTCAACCAGCGTGTACTGCGAGGTCAGCCGGCTCTGTCGTTCTTTCTCGCCGAACAACTGATCCATCGTATTCACGCGCTCCTCGTACCACCGATCGTCCACTTCGTGGTGTGCGCGTTTCTCATCAAGCACTTGCAGGACGTGCTCGCGATCCATGATCTCCGGATGGTGATTGAACGCGAGGAAGCGCGGCATCGTGCCGCTCGCGTCGCGTGCGATCTCGACCATCGTCAACGCGCTGCTGCCTTCCGCTTCGAATGCGACCGGCATCGTCTTGCCCGCGTCTTCGAGAATCAGATCGAACAAACGATTGTCGACGACGTGAAAGTGCTGGCGATCGGGCAACTCGTTTGCGAATTGCTCGAACCACGGATGATGCATCGCTTCGCGCGACAGGCGATTGATACGCAAGCCGCTGCTCTTCTCACTGCGCAACACCGGTTGCGCGATGCCGCTCCAGCGACACACGAGTCCGAACGAATGACACACGGCGAGCATCGCGGAGTCAGTGTCGCGGAGGATGTCGTCGAAGAGGCGGAAGAGCGGACGCTCCCATTCATCCGATTCGTTCACGCCCTGACTGAACTCCGACTCGCCATCGTTCAGTCGCGGATCGAGATGGCCCGGACCGCCGGTGCCGATGAACAAACGAAAGCGGCCCGGCTCCGGCACGAGATTGCGATAGCGCACGTCGAACGACATCACGCGCACTTTCGCGTTGCGGTGCGCAAGCTCCTCGCGCAACGTCTCCGCGGTCTCGAGCACGATGTGCACGAGCGAATCGTGGCCGAGGTTCGGCCAGAGATGATTCATGTCGAGCAGCGCGACATCGATGCGATCCTCGCGCGCGTCCGGTACGGAGTCTTCCAGCCGCACGTACTCGAAGAACGGATGCTCGTCATGAATGTCGTAACGAATCACGCGGTGCCGAGCTCCGTCTCCGCGACGATGTAATCGACCACGTCGCGCAGATCCTTGCGCTCCGCGTACTTCGCGAGCTGGCGATCCGCACCGGTGCCGTGCTTCATGATCTCTTTCGCGTACGAGATCTCTCTTCGCGATCCGAGCTCGTCGACCACATCGTCGATGAACTCGAGCAACTCATCGAGCAGTGCGGTGTAGTCAACTTCCTGACCTTTGCCGAAGTCGATCAGCTTTCCGCCCGTACCGAAACGTGCGGCTCGCGATTTGTTCTCGTTCAGCAGCATGCGCCGGTAGTGACGCCAGCCCATGTTCTTGCGATAGATGCGATAGAGCTTCACGGTCAGCGCCTGAAAGAGCGCGGCCATGCACAGCGTCTCCTCGATGCGCATCGGCACGTCGCAGATGCGGTACTCGAGCGTCGGAAAGAACGGATGCGGACGCACGTCCCACCAGATCTTCTTCGGGTTGTCGATGCAGTTCGTCTTGATCAGCGTCTCGACGTAATTCTCATAATCACTTAACCGATCGAAATGGTCGGGTAAGCCGGTGCGTGGGAAACGCTCGAAGACTTTTGCGCGATAGCTCTTCCAGCCCGTGTCCTGTCCGCACCAGAACGGCGAGTTCACGCTCAGCGCGAAGATGTGCGGGAGGAAGTAGCGCGTCGCATTCATCACCTGAATGCGCGTCTCCGGATCCTCGACCGCGACGTGCACGTGCAATCCGAAAATCAGATTCGCGCGCGCGAGCATCTGCAGCTCGTACACGATCTTGTCGTAGCGCGCGTTGTCGGTGATCGGAACGTTGATCCAGTGCGAGATCGGATGCGTTCCGGCCGCCGCGATCGCGAGGCCGCGTTCGCGCGCGAGTTGAATGATCTCGCGTCGCAAACGCGTGATCTCGCGTCGCGCGTGACTGATGTCGCTGCAGATCGGCGTTCCGACTTCGATCACCGCGTCGTGCATCTCGCGTTTGATCTCGTCCTTGAGCCGTTTCTCGCCTTCGGTAAAGAGCTCGTGGATGTGGGATTTCAGTTGACGCGATTCGGGATCGATGACCTGAAACTCCTCCTCGATCCCGAGGGTGAAGCTCGGCTCTGCTGGCATGCGCGACAGAATACGTCAGGCTACCGGCTTCGAAATATCCTTCTTTACATCCATGACGGCCGGCCACGAGCCGGTCAGCTCGAACGTCTTCTCGCCGCGCACCATCTCGATCAGCACGTCGGCCATGTTCGAGACCATCCAGTCGAAGTTCTCCGCGCCGACGGATTTGCGATCCGCATCCGGTGCGCAATTCATGAAATCGATCGCGTACGGGACGCCATCGCGCACCGCGAATTCGACGGTGTTCATGTCGTAGCCGAGTCCATCGCACAGCGCGAGCGCGTCGCGATGAATGCGCTCCATCAGCTCCGGACTCTGTTCGTAGTTGTGCTCGTAGCGGAGGTGATGCGGGTTCTTCGGCTCGTATCCCATGATGCGCACGCGGCTGCGACCGAGAACGTAGCAGCGCCAGTACGATTCGAATTCGATCGCTTCCTGCGCCATCATCGCGAGGTCCCGCGTCTGGTCGTACGCGGCGAAGAATTCGTCGGGATTGTGAACCTTGTAGACGTCCTTCCAGCCGCCGCCATACGCGGGCTTCATGAAGATCGGCCAGCCGAGGTAGTTGAACACCTCGTCCCAGTTCACCCAGCGCATGTTGCGGAAAGACTTCGCTTCGGTGTTCGGCGGAAACTCCTTGTGCGGGAGCAGCACCGTGCGCGGAACGGCGACGTTCTGCGCTTTCGCGACGAGGTTGTCGAAGAACTTGTCGTCCGCCGACCACCACACGGGATTGTTCACGACGCGCACGCCCGACGCCATCGCGCACTTGAGGTACGTGCGATAAAACGGCACCTCGTGACTGATGCGATCGAGAATCAGATCGTACGGAAAAACGCCGTCGTCTTTGAGATACGAGATCTCCGCGGCGGATGCTTCGATCTCATCGCCGCCGCGCTGGTTGATGGTGTCGATGAGTGCCCAGGGAAAGGTGTCTTCCATGCCGAACAGGACGGCAATTCGTTTCTTACGCATATCAGTCTCCAGGGGCGCGCGATCGTATAGAATCCCCGCCCCGGCGGCAACGCCGCTCCCGAAAAAATCATGTACCGCGAACACGTAAAGTGGTGGTCTCCCTCCCTCGGCCGCGACATGGAGTTTCTCTGGTTCGTCTAATTCGGCCGGCCGGAGATTCTCTTTCCGACATCCGCGGGCCGCTTTTTCGAGAACGAAGACTTCCACCTCGCCGACTCGGTGCAGGACAAAGTCGACGCCGGCGAGATCCAGCTCATTCTTCCCGACACGGTGAACAGCGAGAGCTGGTACAACAAGAATGTGCATCCCGCGGTGCGCGCCGCGCGTCACGTGCAGTACGACGCGTATCTGCGACACGAGCTCGTGCCGTACATTCACAATCGCGCGCAGCGCGGCGATCTCACGGTGTACGGCGCTTCATTCGGTGCGTATCACGCGTCGAACTTCGCCGCGAAGTATCCCGATGTCGTGAGCCGCGCGATCTGCTTCAGCGGCGTGTACGACATTCATTCGTTCCTCGACGGCTACTGGGACGACAACTGCTATTTCAATTGCCCGCTGTCGTACATCCCGAACATGGATGCGGAGTGGGTGGGCAAGCTCTCGCGCGTGAACTGGATCATCGCGACGGGCGAGCACGATTCACTCGTGCAGGAGAATCGCGATTTCTCCGCGCTGTTGTGGGCCAAGGGCATTCCGAATCATCTCGAGATCTGGCAGGGACAATTCGGACATGACTGGCCGTGGTGGCGCGAACATCTGCGGCGATTCGTTTAGTGGAGCGGGGGGGGGGGGGGCCCGCCCCCGTGGCGGTGTTG
>JBQCJC010000344.1:0-2566 GCA_051953135.1 Thermoanaerobaculia bacterium
CTACGGCCCCGCGGGCATCCCCCATGCACTGTCCCGCCCGCATGGGCAACTTACTTTGGCTGATCATCATCATTCTGATCATTCTCTGGCTCGGTGGATTCACGCTGCACATCGGCGGCGCGCTCATCCACATCCTCATCGTGATCGCGTTGATCCTGTTGATCGTGCGACTGGCTACCGGCCGGCGCGTGCTCTGAAGGCGCGCACGACCGCTTCCACTCGTTTCGCATCGACCGCGCCGTTCGTCTTGAGCGACGTGCCGACGATCGCGGCATCGGCATCGTGAAACTGCGATGCGTTGTCCGCGGTCAGGCCGCTGCC
The DNA here is from genome assembly GCA_051953135.1 of Thermoanaerobaculia bacterium. Classification (GTDB taxonomy): domain Bacteria; phylum Acidobacteriota; class Thermoanaerobaculia; order Gp7-AA8; family Gp7-AA8; genus QHVT01. The sequence continues at coordinate 322 of JBQCJC010000344.1, forward strand.
CAGGATGAGCGGCGCGTCCGCGATCAAGTTGCGCACCTCTCGTAGTCGCGACGGATCCGCCGCGGCGCCAGTGGCAACGCCGGTAATGATCAACGCATCCGCGAGACCGCGCTCGCGCAGGTCATTCGCGCTCACTTCGCCTAACGGGGTCGCGTGCTTCACGAGATAGTCGGCGAAGATCAGCACATTCGGCGCGAGCATCGCGCGCTTTCGCAGCGTCGCGTACGCATCGCCTTCGATGATCCCCTGATCCGTCACCATCGCGCCGGTATGCACGTTGACGCGAATGAACGACGCGCCCGTCGCGGCTGCGATTGCGATCGCTGACAACGCATCGTTGCGCAACACATTCACGCCGAACGGCAACTTCACTTCGCGCTGCACTTCGACGATCACGCGCGTCATCGCCGCGATCGTCTCGGCATCGACGCGGCCGCGCGTGAACGGCTTGTCGCCGTAGTTCTCGATCGCGAATCCATCACAGCCGCCTGCTTCGATCGCGCGCGCATCGCGAATCGCATGCTCGATCACGAGCTCGAGCGATTCGAACTGCGGTGCGCCCGGCAACGCATCGAGATGCACCATTCCGAATAGCGCGCGTGAGCCGAAACGTTGGGTGAATCCGTCGCGTGTGAGCATGCGTTGCGGCGCAGTTTGGCCGAGGACTGAGGCGTTCGCAACCTCGTATACTCCGCTCCGCATGTCCGACCTTCGCTTGTACAACACGCTCACACGAGAAAAGGAAGTGTTCGTTCCGCTGCGCCCCGGCGAGGTGCGCATGTACTCGTGCGGGCCGACGGTCTACAACCATCCGCACATCGGCAACCTGCGCACGTTCCTCTGGAGCGACCTGCTGCGCCGCTATCTCGAATATCGCGGCCTCAACGTCACGCAGGTCATGAACATCACCGACGTCGAGGACAAGATCATTCGCAACGCGAATGCGGCCGGGCAGGACATCCTCACCTACGTCGCGCCGTACATCGTCGCGTTTCATGATTCATTGAAGAAACTGCGCGTGAAGCCCGCGAATCACTATCCGCGCGCGACCGAATACATCCCGCAAATGGTCGCGCTCGTACAGCAACTCGCCGAGCGCGGACACACGTACACCGCCGAGGGCTCGACGTACTTTCGCGTCGATACGCTTTCGGATTACGGCAAGCTCGCGCGCATTCAGGTCGAGCAGTCGAGCGAGTTCTCGCGCATCGAATCCGACGAGTACGAAAAAGAATCGGCGCGCGATTTCGTATTGTGGAAAGCGAAGAAAGACAACGAGCCGTCGTGGCAGACCGCGATCGGTGAAGGGCGTCCCGGCTGGCACCTCGAGTGCTCCGCCATGTCGATGGATCTCCTCGGCGAAACGTTCGACATCCACACCGGCGCCGTCGATCTCATCTTCCCGCATCACGAAAACGAGATCGCCCAAAGCGAAGGCGCGACCGGCAAGCCGTTCGTGAAGTTCTGGGTACACGGCGAGCACCTCAACATCGATCAGCAGAAGATGTCGAAATCCCTCGGCAACATCTACACGCTGAAAGAAATCGAGGAGATGGGCTACAGCCCGCTCGTCCTGCGCTACGCGTTGCTCTCCGTGCCCTACCGCACGAAACTCAACTTCACGACGCAGTCCCTCGATGATGCGAAGAACGCCATCGGACGCATTGAATCCTTCTTATTGCGCCTCGATGAGCTCGCGGGCTCCGCGCCGCGCGATGCCGCACACGCCGACGATCACGCGGACGCGCTGATCGGCAATTTCCTGACGCAGTTTCAGGAAGCGATGGACGACGATCTCAATACCGCCGGCGCGTTAGGCGCATTGTTTACGTTCATCCGCGACGCAAATTCGGCAATCGATGCCGGACGCATTTCCGCGGGCGACGCCGAAGGCATGCGCTCGGCGCTGCGCAAGATCGATCCCGTGCTCGACATCTTCCCCGACATCGAACAATCGCTCGACAGTGAGATCGAAGGCCTCATCGCCCAACGCAACGCCGCCAGAAAATCGCGCAACTTCGCGGAAAGCGATCGCATTCGCGATCTGCTGATCTCAAAAGGCATTCTGCTCGAAGACACGCCGGGCGGCACGCGGTGGAGAAGGAAGTGAATTTCGAATTGAAAATTGAAAATGCAAAATTGAAAATTCGCTTACCGCATATGCATTGCCGCAAAAACGCCGCCCGTCCATTCGCAGCTTTTTCAATTTTCAATTCTCAATTTTCAATTTCATGATCGGCTACCT
>JBQCJC010000345.1:0-8520 GCA_051953135.1 Thermoanaerobaculia bacterium
CCGATCTTCGACATTCGCTTCGCATTTCCCGTGGCGACGACGAGCTCCTCACGATCGGTGATGCGATAGCTGTAATTGCCTTGTCCTTCGAAGAACACGCCGATCTGCTGCGTGCCTGCAAGCACCGGCGCCGCGTTGCCGGACGTCAGTGTGAACTCCGCGTTGCCCTGCTTCAGCACTGTGCTGGTAACCGCGTGTGCATCACCGACGCTCAATGCGTCGAATTGCATCGCAATCTCAGTGAGCGATTGTGCGTGCAGGGAAGAGGCAAGAAGAGCGACGGCGATGACGATCGCATTGCGCAGACGGTGCATGGGGAAGGGCTCCTTTGGACGATTGTGGACCAGCGATGAAACGCGGTCGCGAAGGACAGTGTAGCGGGTGGCGCGGTTCTGTCGTATGTGCGCGCCCGCACAGAACGCTGCGCAAACGAAAAGCGGCGGGACGAAGCCCGCCGCTTTCGAATCCATCGAACGTTGAATCGTTACTTCGAGAACACGTCGTCGACGTTCACGATCTTCACGTTTGCCGGCTTGATGTTGAGTTTGTAGCTGCCGATGATTTTGTCTTCCTCGGCGAGCTGCGGTTTCGGCGCGTCGTATTTGATCGACGACGGTTCGTCTTTCAGCAGCGTATCGCGAAGACCTTCCGCGTCTTTCGTCACGATGACGACGTGGAGATTTTTCGCGGAGAGATATTTCTTGATCGCGTTGTTGACGTCCTCACGCGTGAGCTTCGCATACGCGGCGCGCATGGTGTCGGCGTAGTCGCCCATGCCGAACCACCACGAATCGAGCGCGTAGCCGAGGCGCTGATTCTGATTGGCCGTCAGGAGATAGACGTTCTTCATCAGGTAATCGCGCGTGTTCTTGAAATCTTCTTCCGAGAGACCGTTGTCGATCATCTTCTGCGTTTCGAACAGCGCGAGACGCAGTGCCATCTGCGCGTTCTCCGGAACGACCGGACGAATCCAGATCTCGAAGAGCTGATTGCGGCGCGCGATGTTCGGGCTCGGGAAGAACTGCGCGCCCGGACGATCGAAGAACTCGATGTACGCGTAGTCGCCGTAATTCAGACCGCGCGCTTCGCGAATGCGGTCATAGAGATGCGACAGCGACGCACGATGCTCGCCGAGCCACGCACGCGCAACGTTGAGTGCGGCGAAATCGGCGTTGTTGCGCAGCACCGGGATCGGATGACCCATCGAGATCGCCGTTGCGCGCGTGTCCTTCTTGATGATCTCGACCTGCAGACCCTGCGGCGCCACGGCCTTGAACGGCGTGAGCTGCGCGAGCGCCTGCTCTTCGTCGCCCGCGCCTAACGGCGCGAGACCGCGCGTCAGCGTGCGCACGAGCGTGTCCGGATAATCACCGGAGAGACCGACCACGACGTTCGACGCGTTGTAGTTGTCGGCGATGAATTTCTTCACGTCATCGAGCGTGATCGACTGCAGACCGGCAACGGTGCCGAGATCGGTGTGACCGTACGGCGTTCCCGCGAACGCAACGTTCTGCAGCTCTTCTTTGCCGAGCTCTTCTTCGTTGTTGCTGCGCAGATCCTGCTGCAGTGCATTGAGCTGCTGATCCTTGAGGCGCTGGAAATCTTCCTCGCGGAATCCCGGCGTGACGAGCTGCGGCAGCACGATGCCGAGGAACTTGTCGAGATTGTCCTTGTTGACGACGCCGGTGAACGTCGTCATCTCCTTGTCCATCGAATAGAAGAACGCGCCCGCCATCGGATAGAGCGCCTTGTTGATCTCATCGATGCGCATGTCCTGCGAGCCCGCCTCGGTGATCATCGAGCCCGCCAGCGCCGCAAGACCTTCCTTACCCTTCGGATCGTTCTGCGAACCGACCGTGAACAGGAACTTCATCATCACGTTCGGCAGCACGGATTTCTGTTCGATGAAGCGGATCGCGGCCTGCGTCGTCGGCGCCGGCTTCGCCATCGCATCGATCGACGGCGCCTTGCTGATGCCTTCCGGCAGCGCGCCCTGCGCGAGCGTCGTCACGACGAGATTCTTGTCCATGAAGTACTTCTGTCCGGCCGTTTGTATCGACGCCGGCGTCACCTTCGCGAGCTCGCGGAAGTACTGATTGATCGTGTCGTACGAGCGATTGAAGTGCGCGTAGCCGGCGATGGTGCCGGCGATCGCGTCGGTGTTGTCGAGACCGCGCACGAACGCGTACCGCTGATTCGATTTCGCATCTTCGACGCGCTTCGCATCGAGCTGCTGCGAACGCAGCTTCGCGAACGTTTCGAGAATCGCATCACGAACGTAAACGGCATCCTTCGGATCCTTCACGCGTGCGAAGACCGTGAAGAGCGTCGGATCGACATTCGGTCCGCCGAATGCGAAGAGCTGATCGACTTTCTGCTCCTGTTCGACCAGGCGCTTATAGAGATCCGATGTCTGTCCGAACGAAAGATCGAACGCAACGTCGAGCGCCGTCTGATCGGCGAGCTGACGGAACGCGGGACCATGGAATCCGACTGTGACCCACGGCAGCGTCGGCGAAGACCATGGCACATTCGCGTAGACCGGACCGTTGTGCTCCGTCTCCTGCGGGATGTCGACCGTGAACGAGCCCTGCTTCCAGTCGCCGAAATACTTCTCGACGAGCGGGATCACCTTCGCGGGATCGACGTCACCGGTGACGATGACCGTCGCCTTCTCCGGGCGATACCAGCGCGAGAAGAACAGCTTCGCGTACTCGAACTGGTTCGGCATGTCCTCGATGTCTTTGATGAAGCCCATCGTGGTGTGCTTGTACGTGTGCGTGTTGTACGCCGCGTCGCGCTGCACTTCGAGGATCTTGCGGATCGGGCTCTGCGAGTTCTTGTTGTACTCGCCGAGCACCGCGCGCGCCTCGGTCTTGAACGCTTCTTCCGAATACTCGAGATTCTTGAAGCGATCGCCTTCGATCTCGAGGATCTTCTCGAGATCTTCCTTGGCGAACGTGATGTGGAAGTTCGTCAGGTCATCCGACGTGTACGCGTTCTGACGCGCGCCGGCCTTCGTGATGATCGCGTTGTAGACATCCGGCGGATACGCCTTCGTGCCGCGGAACATCATGTGCTCGAAGAAGTGCGCGAAGCCCGACTTGCCCGGCTCCACTTCGTTACGCGAGCCGGTCTGCATCGGAATCTGCAGCGAGACGATATTGGGAAACCCGGTGGGAACGACGATTACCTTGAGGCCGTTCGGGAGTGTTTTCTCCGTGGCTTTGAACGGCAGAATGTCCGATTGTGCGAACGCAGTCATCGGCAGCACGATGGCACAAAGCATGGCCATCAGGATGCTTCTACGGAACATAGTTCTCCTTCTCCTGGTCTGCTGAACTCGAAGCGAGGGCGGATTTTATCGACGGCGCATCCAGAACGGAGTACGCCACCGCGTTTCTACGGCGTACCAGGCCTTCCGGTTTACCAGAAACGCCTGCCACAACGTGATCATTGCGGCATCGTATGCGTTGACGTCGCCCGAAAGCACGGCATTTGCCGCTTTGACACCGCCATACAACGCGGCAACGATGCCTTGTGAGGAGAGGGGATCGAACGAGAGCGCGGCATCACCGCACGCGAGCCAGTCTGATCCGTGGAACGATTCGAGACGCGAGGAGCGCGCGTCGATTGATGTGAATTGCGGCGCGGGACTCGCGTCGTACTCGTGCTCGCGCAGAATCCGCGCGATGTGTTTCGTCTTCGCGATCGGCGGTTCCTCGCTGCGAAGATCGTCGTCGGTGAAATACGTCACGATGCGGCCGTCACCCGACAGCTTCGCGGTGTGAAACCAGCCATCGTCCACGGACTCGATGAGCGTGCGCGTGTCGTCATCCGATTGCTTCGCGTTGCGATACGTTGCGGAGAACGCGAGCAGGCGATCGTCGTGAATGCGCTTCACGCCGCGCGAGTGTGCGATCGCAGCACTGCGTCCCGTTGCGTCGATCGTCCATCGTGCGCGCGGTACCGCGTCGACGTGCGTTGCACCTGCTGCGAACGCAGCATCGCGCAGCATGAGGTCGAAGCGCGCGCGATCGAGATGCCACCCGTGTCCGAATGCCGATCGCGTGAAATCCATCTCCGCGAGCTCGCTGCTGCCCCACGCGGAGAGCGTGCCGCGGCACGGCAGGTGGTCATCGGCGACGAAGCGATCCGAGACGCCGAGCTCCGCGAGCAAAAGCTTTGCGGAGGGCACGAGACTCTCGCCGGTGATCGCGCGCGGTGGAGGCGGAGCGTGCAGCGCGACGCGAGCGCCCGCGCGCGCGAGCGTGAGTGCGGCAGCAGCGCCCGCGGGACCACCGCCCGCGATTGCGACATCCCACGCGTTCATGCAGAGCGCCGGCACCGCGTCCGGCTGGTAACGATTCGGTCGGTCACGACAGGGAGTGTCGTGAAGGGAGGAGTTCCCTACCTCCGAATTTCAGGAGTGACACCGATACGTGTCTGTCGCAAAAAAGAGCCGCGCGAACGGGTCCGCGCTCAGCCCTCCTGCACCTCGTCCGGGATCTCGATCGGGCCGTGTTTCAGATCTTCGCGAATGATCAGATCGAGGAACAGCTCGCGCACGCCGTTGCGACCGCGCTCGCGATAAACGCGGCGCACGTCGGACGGTTTGAGACTGATTCCGGTCATCGTCTCGAGGTACTGGCAGAACACCACCGCGCGGGAGCGGAACGAGATGATGAGAATGACCAGCAGGACAGCCGCGAAGATGAGCGGCATGAGCAAAGACATGTTCAGAAATGTTGCCATCGGACCGAGGAAGAGAGTAGCAGATTGAATGGAAGATGTTGGTGATCACCCGGCATCAAATGTGAACCTTGTGTAGAGCGGAGGGAACCTCATGTCCGAAGAGCGTTACGAGCCGATCTCGTGCGACTACCACGATCAGCTCGAAGCGGCAGCGATGCACAAAAATGAAGTGGAGCTCGAGTTCGAGCTCGATGGAGTGACGCAGCGGGAACGCGGCCGCGTCGAAGACGTTTATTCAGCGAACGGCGCGGAGTTCATTCGTTTCGGCGCCGATTCGGGACCGATCGAGATCCGTCTCGATCACATCATCTCGTTCAAGGAGTAGGAGGCCGGGCGCAGGAAGCTCCTGCGCTCTGCTAACATCGCTCACGATGCCGAAGGTGCTCTTCTACGCGGGGACGGCATTCTGCCTGTTCCTGGCACTCACGAGCGCGGGCGAAGTCGCTCGCGAGCTCGGAGCGGCCGGCGGTCTGACGATCGTGATCGTGCCGATCTCGCAGGGCGCGACCTGGGCCGTCGGCGTGACCCTCGCGGCGGGTCTTGCGATCGCTGCGTTGTTCCTGCGCATGGCCGCATTGCTCGCGGCGCGCAATCTCTTCGGCGCACTCGTCGCGGTGCTTTCGGTGACGAGCGCAACGGCGTCGCTCGCAACGTTGCTGTTGTTGCAGTGGCGCAGCGCGAGCGCAGCTTCTCCGCAACTGCTCGAGTTGCAGTTCACCGTGCTGATGCTCCTCGGATTCTTTCTCTCGCTGAGTCTTCTGTCTCTGCGACCGTACTTCAGCATTCAGGCGAGCCGGTTTCTCTCCGTGCTCGTGTTCCTTCCGCTGCCGTTGTACGTGCTCGTCGCGCAGGAGCTGTTCGGCGCCGACACGCCGATCGCGACACCGGCCACGCGCGTGTGGTTCTCCGTGCTCGCGGTGCTGTTCGTCGCGATCGCGGTGCACTGCATTCGCCATCGTCATCTGTTCCTCGAGATGACGAATCTGCGCGAGCTGCTCGCGCCGCGCGTCGATCCGAGCGGACGCGGCGGACGCATCGGCGGAATCGCGTTTGATTCGTAGCGGTACAATCCCGCCGCTTCGATGGCCGTCTGGACGCTCTTCTTCTCCTCCATCCTTCTGCCGCTGATCACCATCGCTCTTCTTGGGCGACGTCCGCGTCAACCACGCATGCCGTGGGCCGCCACGTTTTTCATGGCCCTCGGCATGTGCAGCTTCTCGTTTTTCGTCGCGCCGTGGGGATGGTTTGGAATCGGCGTGCGATGGCTGATCGCGTTTCTGTTCGTGACCGCGACGATCGTTTCGCTGCGACGCGATGCCGTCGCGTCAGCAGGCGAGTCGCCGCTGCGCATGATCGTGAAGATTCTGATCGGCGTGTTGTTCGGCAGCGTCGCGTTAGGCGTGTTGCGCGGACATGAGCCGCCCTCGCGTCCCGTCGATCTCGCGTTTCCGTTGCGCGGTGGTCGATTCATGGTCGTGCACGGCGGCAGCACGTCACCGTCGAATGTGCATTACGCCGAAGTGAAGCAGCGCTACGCCGTCGATCTCGTGAAAGTAAATGCGATGGGATATCGCGCGAGCGGTTTGTATCCCGCGGATCTCACGCGTTACGCGATCTACGGCGTGCCGGTGCTGAGTCCGTGCAGCGGGACTGTCATCGACGTCGTCGACGGACATCGCGATGAACCACGCGGATTGATGGACACGAAAAATCCGCTTGGCAATCACGTCGTGATTCGCTGCGGCGATCTCGATGTCACGCTCGCGCAGTTGCAGCCTGGCGTTCTCGTGAAGAAAGGTGCGGCGATCGCGACCGGCGCTGTCATCGGTAAAGCAGGCAACAGTGGCAGCACCACGGAGCCGCATCTGCACGTACACGCGGAACGTAATGGCGAGCCGGCGCCGGTGACATTCGATCATCGCTGGTTAGTGCGCAACGACATCGTCAGTCATTAAGGAAATGACGCACTGGTGCTACCCTCGTTGAAAAGCGAGGTGAAGCATGGCCTGGACGTATCGCGAGGTCGCCGATGATGATGTCAACGTCGTTCTCGCCGGCATTCTCGGCATCCTCAACACGCTGACGCCAGCGCAGTCGCTGACGGTCAAGACCACGGCGTGCAACCAGTTTCATGGTGCCGCACGCGGGCTCGTGGTTTGGAACACGGACCCCAGGCCGACTGGATCGCCGGCCCATTCAACGTGGGTGCGGAGAACGGAAACCACCGATCACGACTACACGCACATGTACGAGGCGCTCATCGCTGACCTGAACAATGCGCCGTACACGCAGGCGTATTACGCGGGCATCAGCATGACGAACGAACACCACGGCGCGTCGACGCTGACCTGGTTCTATCGCCCGGAGTCCATCCCCGAGCCGGTCATCCCGAATCCCATTGGTCCGTTTTAGAGGAGCAGGCGATGAGCAGGTGGAATTACTTCGAAGCGACCGACGTGCACATCGATAACGTTCTCACGCAGATGCGCGCGCAACTGAACTCCCTGAAACCGGGCGAGGCGAACACAGCGAAGTTCGACGCGAGCGACATGGCGCGAAGCACCGACGATCCGTTGCATCCGTCGGCGCCGCTGGAGGGGATCGCGCGCGGACTCATCGTGTGGTTCGGAGATGCCCCCGACCTGCCGGTCGAGAAAATCTTCGACCCATCGAAGCTGGAACCGGCCTGGTCGATGTACACGTGGCGAACGGATCACGACTACACGAGCATGTATGAGGGACTCGTTCGCGCGATGCAGAGCGAGAGGCTGCCGGATGGACGCGAGATCCCGCAGGCGTCCGTGTGGCACTCGCGCATCGCCTTCACGAACATGCTGCACGGCACGTCCACGCTGACGATCTACTTCCGAACGTAGCTTCGACATAGGCTCGACGCAGGCTGGTTCGTTAGAATGCGAACCAGCCCTCATGTCCTTCGTTCATCTCCATCTCCATACCGAATACTCACTGCTCGACGGCGCGACGCGTCCCGAGGATCTCGCGAAGCGCGTGGCCAAACAGGGCATGCCCGCGTGTGCCATCACCGACCACGGCAACATGTTCGGCGCGGTCGAGTTCTACAACGCCATGAAGAAGGAGGGCGTGAAGCCGATCATCGGCTGCGAGATGTACGTCGCGTACAACTCACGCCACGACAAAGCGGGTGTAGAAGACGGACAGGCCGACGCCGGAGCGAACAATCACCTCATCGTTCTCGCCGAGAACGACACCGGCTACAAGAATCTGGTCAAGCTCGTCAGCGCGGGCTACACCGAAGGTTTCTATTACAAGCCGCGCATCGACAAGGAACTCCTCAAAGCGCACAGCGAAGGACTGATCGTTCTCTCGTCGTGTCTGAAAGGCGAAGTCTCGCAAGCGCTTGCGGGCGGCAATTGGGAGAAGGCGAAAGCCGCCGCTCTGCAGTACCGCGAGATCCTCGGACCGAACAACTTTTTCCTCGAGATTCAGGATCACGGCATTCCGGATCAGGTCAAGATTCTCTCGGAGATGCAGAAGCTCGGCGATGAAGTCGGGCTGCAACTCGTCGGCACCAACGACTCGCATTACCTCGACAAATCGGACTCGTTCGCGCACGAAGTGCTGCTGTGCATCGGCACCGGCAAAACGCTCAGCGACGAGAAGCGCATGAAGTTCTACTCGGACGACTTTTATGTGAAGGGTCCGGACGAGATGCGCAGAGTCTTCAAAGACTATCCGCAGGCGGCGGAGAACACTCTACGCATTGCAGAACGCGTGAATCTCTCG
>JBQCJC010000346.1:0-8126 GCA_051953135.1 Thermoanaerobaculia bacterium
TCACGCTCGGGATGACATAGGCGTTAGAAGCGCGTCACGAACGACACTGATCCCACTTTGTAGTGATCCGAGGTTTCGTACGCGAGGTCGACCTGGAACCGCGGCCACGCCACGCCTGCGCCGACGCTGAAGTGATTTTGATCTTCACCCTCCGGGAAGAGCATCGCTTCGGCGACGTAATCCGGATGATTCAGCGGGCCGTTCCACGTCACGTTGTGTTTCGGATCGCGCCAGTAACCCGCGCGGAGCGCGAACGGAATCTTCGTCGCGAAGAAGTACTCGGCGCCGGCGTGAATTTCGATCACGTCCTCGGCCTTGAACGGTTCATCGACCGCGGCGACCGCGGGCCACACCGTAACGACGTTGTCGACGAGATTCGAATACTTCACGTGCACCGCGTCGACATTGATCGTCAGCACGGGAATTGGACGAATCGAAACGCCCACGCCTGCGACATCGGGAACGTGGAACGTCGTGTCGGCAGCGTTGATGAGATCGAAGCCCGTGCTCGAATCGGCGTAGAGCAGCGTGGTGTCGAATTGCGGTCCCTGCTTGTACACGCCGCCGACGCTGATCTTGTCGGTCGGCGACCATTTGAAGCCAACCGCGAACGTCGTGTCGGATTCTTCCTTGAGATCAACCGACTCGCCATTCGGAGTCGCGGTTGCCTGCACGAGCACCTGCTTCGGATCAAGCTGCTGCGTGAAGCGGAACGTGAATGCCGATTCCTGAAAGCGCTGATGACGAACCGTCGCGCCTAACGAGAACTTCGGATGCACCTGCCACGCGCCCGCGAGACCGAACGTGCGCTGACGAACCGACAGCGCGGAGACGAACGGATCGACGCGATACTCGAGACACGAGAACGGATCATTGAGCTGACGGCGGCGCGCTTCACAATCGACTTTGCTGATCGGCTCCCCGACCGGAACGACGTTGTTGCCGCTGCGCTGCGTCGGCAGATAGAAATTCGGAACGGTGGTCTCGAGGTCGCCGGTGAGATCGTCATACGTCGGCGCGACCACGCCACCACCTTCATTGTTCAGCGGCTCGTGAAAGTAAGCACCGATCGTGAATTTGTTTTTGATCGGAATGACCGCGCTCGCAAACGAGACGACCACGCGATCGCTGTGATGCGTGAACGGCGTGCGCGTCACTTCCGGAAACGTACCGCTCGTGGTGAAGACCTGCTGCTCGAGGTAATTGCGCGCCTCGATCGAGAACTCGGCTTTGCGCAGAATCGTCAGGCCCGCGGGATTTGCTTCGGCGGCCGAAGCATCGTCCGCGAGACCGAGGAACGCGCCGCCCATGCCGAGCGATCGCGCGCCGGGATTTCCGAAGTTGAATTGCAACCCGGACAACGCCTCGATGTCCACGTTCTGTGCGAACAGAGGAACAGCGAGCAACAACGAGAGGGCCAGAGCGATCTTACGCATGCGAAGAAGGATAAACGAGTTTGCACGACCGATTTGCGGTCTTCGTCACGCTGTGCGGCGCACCGCGTGTTGAATCCAATCAACGATCGCGACCACCGGCAGCCAGCTGATCGTCGCCGCAAGACCGATGGCTGGAAGCATTAATAGCGCGAACGGTCCGTCGCTATGAAAACCGCTGGGCCAGATGCGATCCGCGTGACGAGCGATGAATTCCATCGCTCGTCACATTCATTTACCCACGTTCCTTCTTGACACTCTCAATCACCAGCGACAAAACCTCGTCCGGTGCACCGAGTTGTTTCGCGCGATCCTTGCGCCAGCTCCACTCGATTTGTCCGTTCGCGAGGCTCTTTGCACCGACCGCGATGCGCAGCGGGATGCCGATGAGATCCGCATCCTTGAATTTCACGCCGGGACGTTCATCGCGATCGTCGAGCAATGCATCGATGCCCGCGGCCTTGAGTTTCTCGTAAACATCCGTCGCGGTATTCACGACGTTTTCTTCCTTGCCGACGATCGTCACGAGGACTTCGAACGGTGCGATCGGCATTGGCCAGATGATGCCGTCCGCGTCGTGACTCTGTTCGACGGCGGACGCCACGGTGCGACCGATGCCGAGGCCGTAGCAGCCCATGATCATCGGGACGCGTTTGCCACCCTCGTCGAGATACTCGCAATGCATCGCCTCGGAGTACTTCGTACCGAGTTTGAAAATGTGGCCGACTTCGATGCCGCGATAAATCTCGAGCGCGGTGCCGCAACGCACGCACGGATCGCCTGCAATCGCGGTCGTGAAGTCGCCGAACTCCGGCTCCGGAAAATCGCGTCCCGGCACGGCGTAATCGAGATGATGATCTTTCTTGTTCGCGCCGACGATCCAGCGTTTGCGGCCTTTCAGCGATGCATCCGCGAGCACGCGTTTGCACTTCGTGCCGACAGGACCGCAGTAGCCGATCACGCCGCCGGTTTCTTCTTCGAAGCGTGACTCGCCGATCATCTCGAGCCACTGCGCGCCGAGGTGATTCTTGATCTTGATCTCGTTGCCTTCGCGATCGCCGCGAATCAGCACCATCACCGCGCCGAGATCCGTATCGAACACCAGCGTCTTGACGAGCTGCGACGTCGGCTTGTGCAGGAAGCGGCCGACGTCATCGATCGTCTGCGTTCCCGGCGTGTGCAACTCCGCAATCGCCTCGGACGGCGCGGGCTCGACTTCGTCGTCGAAAAACTTCGACGTCGCCTTCTCCACGTTCGCGCCGTAACGGCAATTCGGGCAGCTCACCACCGCGTCCTCGCCGCTCTGCGCCAGGACCATGAACTCGTGCGATGCCGAACCGCCGATGTTCCCAGTATCGGCTTCGACCGGTACGTGGTCTAACGCACAACGATGAAAGATTCGCGTGTACGCATCGCGCATGGCGTCATACGTTTCATCGAGCGATTCGCGGCTCGAGTGAAACGAGTACGCGTCCTTCATGATGAACTCGCGGCCGCGCATCAGGCCGAAGCGCGGACGCACTTCGTCGCGAAACTTCGTCTGAATCTGATAGAGATTCACCGGCAACTGCCGATACGAGTTGATCGCATCGCGAACCGTGTCGGTGATGACTTCCTCGTGCGTCGGCCCGAACACGAAATCGCGATCGTGGCGATCCTTGATGCGCAGCAGCTCTTTTCCGTACTTCTGCCAGCGACCCGATTCCTGCCAGAGCTCCGCCGGCTGAATGGCCGGCATCGAAAGTTCGACCGATCCCGCGCGCTCCATCTCCTGGCGCACGATGTTCTCGAGCTTGTGTACCGAACGCAGGCCCAGCGGCAGATACGTGTAAATGCCGGCCGCGACCTTACGAATCATCCCGGCGCGCATCATCAGCTTCTGGCTGATGACTTCCGCGTCCGCGGGAACCTCACGAAGTGTGTTGATGAAGAAACGACTCCAGCGCATAAGGGGCGGGATTGTATCCGGTTGACCACCAACCGTGACACGCGCGCCCAAATCACCGTGTTATGAGTAGGAACTCGTGATGAGCGAAGAAAAGGTGCAGATATTCGAGCGGCCTCCGGTGCCGAAGATCTTTTCGGTCGCGGCGACGTGTGCATCGGCCGCGGTGTTTTTCATGTATCTCTCGGAGCATCCGACCGATTACGAAGCGCTCCCGATGATTCTTCTCCTGCTCCTCTTCCTCGGCACGTTCGGCGCGGCGATCCTGCAATACGGCGATCACATCTATTTGAGCGAGGAAGGCGTGAAGTACGAGAACCGTCTCTTCAAAGTCTTCGGCAAGCAGGGTCAGTGGATGCGCTGGGAAGACATCATTGAAGTGCGCGAGGTGAAGGAACGAATTCTGATCCTCTTATCCGCGGATGGGCGGCGCATGCTCGTCGATGCAATCGTTGGCTATGCCTTTGCACGCCGTGAAATTCTCAGGCGAGCTCCGCAGGCCATTCTCTCAGGAACGCTCGCCCGAGACGATTCTTGACCACGCGCAAACGTTTACTCGTCATCCTCTCCGTTAGTTTTGTCGCGCTGCTCGCGATTGTCATGACGATCGCGCATCGACAGCGCGTCGTGCGGCATCGTGTTTTTCGCCCAGCTACAGGCGAACAAAAACCGATTGCGCCGCAGGGAATCCCACCGATTGCACAATGGTCGTCGACATTTCGCGAGCTCAATGGCCAGCAGCTCGTCGATTTACTGAGCGCAATCGAGACGAAGCATCCCGATCTCTACAAGAAATACGAGCTCGCGTATTTGCATGCGCGTGCGTTGGTTGAGATTGATGATCGCGACGCGGCGGCGCAGAAGTTAGAACCGTTCCTTGCGAAGGGACATCCGTTTCGCGATCGCGCGCTTTATCACCGCGCATCGATTGCAGAAGGTGCAGAGGCGAGTCATTGGCGGTTATTGCTCATTGACGAGCATCCGCAATCGATTTACCGCGACGAAGCGATCGATGAAGAGCTCGAATGGCTTGCGGAGCGTGGCGATGCGAACGCATTGACCGCATTTGCGGCGAAGATTGCGCCGTCGGCGTCGACGGATCGGCGGCGCGAAGTCAGTGCGCGCATTGTCGAGGCGATTGTCGATTCACAACCGGACGTCGCGTTCACGCGCGGGCTCGAGTTGTTGCGTGGCGGCACTGGCGATGATGCAGCGGATCGCGTTACGCGGGCATTGGATCAACCACAATTCTTACAGCGCCTCACCGTGGAACAACGCGCAACATTCGGCGAGACGTTTCAGAAGCATCGACATTACGACCGTGCAATCGCGCTCCTGCAGTCCGCGTTAAAGCAGAAGTATTCGGATGACCTGCAGTTCGCGTTAGGCCGCGCGTATTTCGGCGCGGAGAATTACGCCGAGGCGCAGGCGGCGTATCTGCGCGGCGCGGCGGTCACGAAAGCGCCTTCGCAACAATGTCCGTTCTATTGGCATGCGGCGCGATCGGCACAATTGCGCGGCGACGATAAAACCGCCGAGACGCTGATGACGCGAGCGATCGCGGTGAAAGGAAAATATCCCGCCACGCTCGCGGCGCTGACACAGCGATTGCGCACGAGACTGAAGCAGAAGCGATTCGCCGAGGCAGCCTCCGATCTCGCGCAAGTGAAGAAAATGGCGCCTAACGAGCGCGCGAATCTCGAAAGCTCACTTGCGTACGCAGTGGCGATGCTCGCGGCGAACAACACCGGCGCGTGCGTGACGACGCTCGACTCCGTTCCACGCGCGCTGCTCGACGATTACGACAAAGCTGAGTTTGCGTACTGGCGCGCGAGGGCGTTGGAGTCGCGCGATCCATCGGCGTCGTTTCGTTCGTATCTCGAAGTCCTGCGCTCCAAGGCACCGACGCATTTCGCGTACTTCGCACGAACGCGACTCGATTCCGCGGCGATGGCGCCGAAGCTCACTCGCGAGTTGAGCATTCGCGAAGCGCAGGTGAAGAATCTCATCGCCGCGAAACGCTTCGAAGTCGCGAAGAGCCTGCAGACCGATCGCATTCTGCTGTCGTCGAAGGACCGTGCGGCACAACAGAAGATCCTCGAATCGATTTATCGCGAATTACCGGTTTATCGCGCGGTACTCGAATTAAAGCCGCCCTCATTGCCATCACTCCCGAATATCGATCCGAATGACTCCTCGACGTTGCTCATGGCATTAGGCCTTTACGACGAAGCGGTTCCTGCAATTGAGAGCAAATGGCCATTACGACCTGCGAGTAACGCACTCGCGCGTTCGTACGAATTGAATCTCGGCGGTGCGTCGAAAGAATCGATTTATGCGATCGAAGTGATGATGAAGGCGGTGCCTTCGGATTTTCATCCTGACTTGTTGCCGAGCATCGTACGGCGATTGCTTTACCCACGTTACTTCTATGACGCGATCACGGAGGACGCAAATCGGTATCACGCCGATCCGACGCTCGTGTTATCGATCATGCGCGAGGAATCGCGGTTTAATCCACGCGCGAAATCACAGGCCGCGGCGCGTGGGCTGCTGCAATTCATCATCACCACGGCGCGCGATATCGGTCGCGACGTCGGCCTCGTCGATGTCTCGCCGGAAGATCTCTATGACCCGCGCGTGATCATCCGACTCGGCGCGAAGTACATCAACGAGCTTGCCGGCAATTTCGACGGAAACCGTTATCGTGTCGCCGCCGCGTACAACGCGGGACCGAACCAGGTTGCATTGTGGACGCGCATGCAATCCGGCAGCGGCGAGGATTACTTCCTCACCGCGATTAATTTCGACGAGACGAAGCACTACGTGCGCAAGGTGATGAATTCGTATGAGCGCTATCGCGAAATTTATGGGAATGCCGGCGCAGTAGGCGGATTACGCGCCGAACCTTAGGAAATCGCCCGCTCATAGAGCATTCGATACATCGGCAACACCTTCTGTTCATCGAATCGATCAACGGCAAGCGCGCGCGCGCGTTTGCCCATCCTCTTACGCAACGTGTCGTCGCGCAGGATTTCCATGCCGCGCTCGGCCATACCGTCGACGTCGCCGACGGGCAGTAAGAATCCGGTCTCGCCATCCGTGACGACTTCGGGCAACCCGCCGGTATTCGTCGCAATGACCGGGACTTCGGCCGCCATCGCTTCCAATGCGGCCATACCGAACGATTCCGATTCGGACGGCAGGATGAACAGGTCGCAGCCGCCGAGGACTTCTTCGAGATTGGGGACGTTGCCAAGGAACGTGACTTTGTCGCGTAAATGAGGCGCGTGCGAATACGCCTCGGGGCGCGAACGATCGGCACCATCGCAAAACATTATCAAGCGACTCGGCACCTTCGCCGTGATCTTCTCGAATGTCTCCACGACATCCATCACGCGCTTCACCGGACGAAAATTCGAAACGTGACAGACGAGTTTCTCGCCGCGCTTCCCGTACATGTCGCAGAACGGACTCGGCGAACGATGAAATCTCGCAGGATCGACAAAATTCGGGATGACTTCAATGGCCTTATCCGTCGCAAAATTACGCGACGTTTCTTCTTTGAGCCATTGTGAGACCGCGGTTACCTCGTCCGAGCTCTCAATTCCGAATTTTGTAATCGGGAGATAACTCTCATCGCGGCCGACGAGCGTAATGTCGGTGCCGTGCAGCGTCGTAATGACGCGGATTTTCCCTTTGAGGATCTGTTTCGCGAGAAATGCGCTAATGGCGTGCGGAATCGCGTAATGCACGTGCAGCACATCGAGTTTCTCGTACGCCGCGACCTCCGCCATTTTCGTCGCTAATGCGAGCGTATATGGTGGATAAGGATCGAATAATGGATAAGGCGTGACGTTCACTTCGTGAAAATGCACGCGCTCATGCAGGATATTCAGGCGAGACGGCATCGCGTAGCTGATGAAATGCACATCGTCGCCACGCTTTGCCAGTGCGAGGCCGAGCTCCGTTGCGACGACGCCGGAGCCGCCAAAAGTCGGGTAACAGGTAATACCGATTTTCATTGTGATGAGGAAAGCGGTGGCTTGCGCCACCGCACTCCAAATTAAATTTCGCGGCCCGAATACGCCGCGATCATGTCATCGATGCGGGGCGGCTGTTTCGTAATAAATGCCTCGCCATATTCGACATTAATCAGTGCGCCGAAATGGCGTCCGCGCGCGTCGATCATCGCCAGGAACTTAGGATCGGAGATGAACGTCGCCGGCTCTTTCGATTTCGGATCGTGAAATTGCGATTTGTACGCGTACACCGATTTCATTTTCGTCTTCCACGATTTCGATACGTCGACGACGAATGACGGCGCGAGCATGTAATTCTGCATGTAGTACAGAACGGTCTGCGGGCGATGCGCTTCGAGTCCTGTTTCCAGTGCGCGCAATCCCGCATAGAACGAAGCTTCCGTCACGATGTTACCCGTGCGCGTGTGATCGGGATGGCGATCGTCCGGCCATGGCGCAATGACGAGTTTCGGGCGGTATGCGCGCAGGATCTCGATGATCTGCAATTCCTGCTCGCGCCCGGTTTGCAGATTTCCGTCCTGAAAATCGAGTTGCATTCGAAACGACGCGCCTAACGCCTTCGCGGCCGCTGCCGCTTCGCGCTTGCGAATTTGCGGCGTGCCGCGCGTGCCCATTTCGCCACGCGTCAAATCCACAATGCCGACGCGCAATCCATCCTTGACGGATTTCGCCACTGTGCCGCCCGCGGACAATTCGACGTCGTCC
>JBQCJC010000347.1:0-12597 GCA_051953135.1 Thermoanaerobaculia bacterium
AGGAACACGCGCTCCACGATCGTGTCGAAGGGCATCTCCGCCGGCCGCGGACAGCAGACGTATCGCGGCGAAGTGAAGATCATGAAGAACGCCGAGAACGCACGCAATTACTCGCAGTGCGATTCGCTCCTGCTCGGCGACAAGTGCGGCGCGCACACGTTCCCGTACATCGAAGTGCGCAACTCCACCGCCACGATGGAGCACGAAGCGTCGACGTCGAAGATCGGCGAAGACCAGCTCTTCTACTGTCAGCAGAGAGGCATCAGCGCCGAAGACGCGGTGTCGATGATCGTCAACGGCTTCTGTCGCGAAGTGTTCCGCGAGCTCCCGATGGAGTTCGCCGTCGAAGCGCACAAGCTCCTCGGAGTCTCGTTGGAAGGAAGCGTCGGTTAATGCTCGAAATCAAAAACCTTCAAGCCGGTATCGAAGGCAAGGAAATCCTCAAAGGCCTGGATCTGAAGATCAATCCGGGTGAAGTGCACGCCATCATGGGGCCGAACGGCTCCGGCAAATCGACGCTCGCGAACGTGCTCGCGGGCCGCCCGCGCTACACCGTCTCGGGCGGTCAGGTGCTGTTCGAAGGAAAAGATCTGCTCGAGATGCCGACCGAGGATCGTGCGCGTGAGGGAGTGTTCCTCGCGATGCAGTATCCCGTCGAGATCCCCGGCGTCAACAACATCTACTTCCTGAAGGCCGCGTTGAATGCCGTGCGCAAACATCGCGGCGAAGAGGAGCTCGACGCCATCGAGTTCCTGCAGCTCGCGCGCGAGAAGATGAAGATCGTCGAGCTCGACGAAGCGTTCATGAATCGCGGCGTCAACGAAGGATTCTCGGGCGGCGAAAAGAAACGCAACGAGATCTTCCAGATGGCGGTGCTCGATCCCAAGCTCGCGATCCTCGACGAGACCGATTCCGGTCTCGACATCGACGCGCTGCGCATCGTCGCCACCGGCGTCAACAACCATCGCAGCGAATCTCACTCGGTGCTCGTCATCACCCACTACCAGCGTTTGCTGCATTACCTCGTGCCCGACTTCGTGCACGTGCTCGCGAACGGTCGCATCGTCAAGTCCGGCGGCAAGGAGCTCGCGGAAGAGCTCGAGCAGAAGGGCTACGACTGGATCGAAGAAGAGCAGGGGGTCGCGTGAACGCCGTCGTGACCGAGCTGCGCGAGCGCGCGGCGGAATCCTTCGCGAAGCTCGGCTGGCCAACGCCGCGCATCGAAGAATGGCGCTACACGAATCTCGCGCCGGTGCAGAAGTTCGACTGGAAAGTCGACGACGCGCCGAAAGTAATCGAGAGTCCCGCGACGCTCGCGGGCCGCGCGGTCGCGGAGTTCGTGTTCGTCAACGGAACGCTCGTCAGCGCGCCGGCGGAATTGCCAGGCGGCGTGAAGAGCTACGCCGCGCGCGATGAAGCGACGATCGCTGACTGGGAACGCAACGCCATGGTCGCGCTCAACACCGCGAACATGCAGGACGGCGCGCTGCTCGAAATCGCGAGCGGCAAAATCGTCGACGGCTTCATTCACCTGTTGTTTATCGGAAACGGTGACGGCATCTGGTCGCATCCGCGCAACGTGATCGTCGTCGGAGCGAACGCGCAGGTCGCCATCGTCGAGACCTACGTTGGATCCGGCCGCTACTTCACGAACGCCGTGACGGAGATCGTTGCGGGTGAATCCGCGGTCATCGATCACTACCGCTTCGAGTGTGAGTCGCTCGATGCGTATCACGTCGGCAACGTCTTCATCCATCAGGAGCGCGCCGCGAACGTCACGTCGCGCAACATCGTCGTCGGCTCCGCGCTCGCGCGCACCGAAACGCATGTCGCACTCGCGGGTGAAGGCGCATCGATCGCGCTCGACGGCTTGTTCGCAGGAACGGGATCGCAGCATCTCGACACGCGCACGGTCATCGATCACCTGAAGCCGCATTGCGAAAGCCACGAGCTCTACAAAGGTGTTCTCGATCAAAACGCGCGCGGTGTTTTCGACGGACGCATCATCGTTCGTCCCGATGCGCAGAAAACGCTTTCGCGTCAGGAGAATCGCAACCTCCTGCTCAGCGAGACCGCGATCGTCGATTCCAAACCGACGCTCGAGATTCACAACGACGACGTGAAGTGCAATCACGGCTCGACGATTGGCCAGCTTGGCGAAGAGCCGATGTTCTATCTCCGCTCGCGCGGCATCGGCGAAGCGGAGGCGCGCAGCCTTCTCGTCTACGCATTCGCGAGCGAGATCGTCGATCGCATGAAGCTCGAACCGGTGCGCGAGCAGATTCGCCGCGCGCTCTTCCAGTCGATGCCGGAGCGCTTACCGGAGCGCAGGGGAAATTCGCGATGACCGCCTCAGCCCTCAGTCCTCAGCCCTCAGTCCTCACTTACGATGTCGAGCGCGTACGCCGCGACTTCCCGATCCTCACGCGCAACGCGCGCGGCAAGCGTCTCGTCTATCTCGACAACGCCGCCACGACGCAGAAGCCGCAGTCGGTGATCGATCGCATCGTGCGTTACTACTCGACCGAGAACTCGAACGTGCATCGCGGCGTGCATTACCTCAGCGAGCTCTCGACCATCGAGTTCGAGAATGCGCGCGAGACCGTGCAGCGCTTCATCCACGCGCGCGACATCAAGGAAATCATCTTCACGCGCGGCACCACCGAAAGCATCAACCTCGTCGCGCAGACGTGGGGACGCGCGAACCTCAAAGAGGGCGACGAGATCCTCATCTCCGCCATCGAGCATCACTCAAACATCGTGCCGTGGCAGATGCTCTGCGCCGAAAAGAACGCGAAGCTGCGCGTTGCGCCGGTATTCGACACCGGTGAGCTCGACGTGGACGCCTACGAGCAGATGCTGAATCCGCGCGTGAAGCTCGTCGCCGTCGGCCACGCGTCGAACGCGCTCGGCACGATTAATCCGCTGAAGCGCATCATCGCGTCCGCGCATGCGAACGGATCGCTCGTGCTCGTCGACGGCGCGCAAGGTGTTCCGCACCTTCACGTCGACGTGCAGGATCTCGACGCCGACTTCTACGCATTCTCCGGCCACAAGGTCTACGGCCCGACCGGTATCGGCGTGTTGTATGGCAGGCAGGCATTGCTCGAAGCGATGCCGCCGTGGCAGGGCGGTGGCGACATGATCCTCTCGGTCTCGTACGAGAAGACCACGTACAACGCGCTGCCGTACAAGTTCGAAGCGGGTACGCCGAACATCGAAGGCGTCATCGGACTCGCGTCCGCGCTCGACTACGTCGCATCCGTTGGACTCGATGCCATCGCCGCGCACGAGCATGACCTGCTCGTTTATGCAACCAACCGGTTGCTCGAAATCGAAGGGCTGCGCATCATCGGCACCGCGAGCGAGAAAGCTTCGGTCATCTCGTTCGTACTCGACGGCGTTCATCCGCACGACATCGGCACCGTCCTGGACCAGGAAGGGATCGCTGTCCGTACCGGTCATCACTGCGCACAGCCGCTCATGATGCGGTTCAATGTGCCGGCCACGGGACGTGCATCGTTCGGCCTCTACAACACGCGTGAGGAAGCCGACATCCTGGTGGCAGGACTGAAGCAGGTCATCGAAGTGTTTCGCTGAGCGGAGTCACGGCCCATGTCGGATTTGAGAGAGCTTTATCAGCAGGTCATCCTCGACCACAACAAGAACCCGCGGAACTTTCACGAGATGGCGGACGCCACGAAGAAAGTCGACGGGTATAACCCGCTCTGCGGCGATCACTACACGGTGTTCGTCAAAGTCGACGGCGAGAAAATTCAGGACGTGAGCTTCACCGGCAACGGTTGCGCGATCTCGAAAGCGTCGGCGTCAGTGATGAGCTCGACGGTGAAAGGAAAGTCGACCGAGGAAGCGGCGCGGCTTTTTGAGACGTTCCATCGTCTCGTCACCGGAGACACGAGCGACCTCAGCGCGGCAGATCTCGGCCGTCTGGCCGCGTTCTCCGGAGTGAGTGAATTTCCCGCTCGCGTGAAGTGTGCAACGCTGGCCTGGCACACGCTCAAGAGCAGTCTCGAAGGCAGCGAAGAGAAAGTCTCGACGGAGTAAGCCCGATCACGATGAGAGAAGAAATCACGTTCAGCCGCAGCGCCGAAGCGATCATGATCCCGAGCGGTGAGAAGGTCCTGGTGCCGAAGGGCGCGCAGGCCACGATCACGCAGGCTCTCGGCGGGACGTACACGCTGATCACCGATCGCGGACTCATGGTTCGCGTGTCCGGTCACGAGGTGGACGCGATCGGCAAAACGCCGAGCGAAACCGCGGACGTGAAGCCGGAAGAGCTCACGCCGGAGAAGCTCGAAGAGATGGTGTGGGAAGCGTTGAAGACGTGCTTCGATCCGGAAATCCCGGTGAACATCGTCGACCTCGGGCTCGTGTATCTCTGCGAATTGCAGGACGACGAAGCCGGCGGTCGCAGGGTGCACATCAAGATGACGCTCACCGCGCCGGGATGCGGGATGGGGCCGGTGCTCGCGAGCGACGTGAAGATGAAGCTCGAGCAGCTTCCGGGCGTGAACAACGCGGATGTCGAAGTGGTGTTCGATCCGGTGTGGGATCGCAGCATGATGTCGGAAGCGGCGCGCCTGCAGCTCGGCATGATGTGGTGATATGGCGGGCGGTGGCGTGAGCCACCGCTTTCGTACAGCGGCGGCTCCGCCGCCGCACTCCATATACAATCTCGCTCCGTGAACTGCCCAAATTGCGGAGCCTCCAATCTCGACACGTCGACGATCTGCGTGAATTGCGGTCGCCCGCTCACCGCGGCACCGATGCCCACGCAGTCCTACACGCCACCGCCGCCGCCTCCGAATTCATTCATGAATCCGCCGTCGTCGACGCCGTACACGGGCGCGCCGATTCCGAACTACCTCGTGCAGTCGATTCTCGTCACGCTGTGCTGCTGCCTGCCGCTCGGCGTCGTGGCGATCATCTTTGCCGCGCAGGTGAACACGAAGCTCGCGCAGGGCGACATCGCCGGTGCGCAGGAGGCTTCGAGCAAAGCGAAGATGTTCTGCTGGCTCTCCGTTGGCCTCGGCATCGCCGCATTCATCATCGGTCTCCTCATCAATGGTGCCGCTATCCTTTCGCAGATGGGCCGCTAGTGCCTTCGTTCTCGTCGCCGGCTGGATCGTCTACACGTTTCCGCCGGCGTCGAGCACGTGGTATCCGCGCTGCGCGTTTCACGCGCTGACCGGTCTCGATTGTCCCGGCTGCGGCAGCACGCGCGCGATGCACCAGCTGCTGCACGGCCATTTCGCCGAAGCATTCGCGCTCAATCCGATTCTTTTTCTCTTCCTGATTCCCGTCGCGATCTGCGCGGCGCCGAGTCTCTGGCGCGGCGATCAACCGAAGTTCATGGGCAAGCCGTGGTTCGGTTGGACGAGCGCGGTGGTCATGACCGGTTTCTGGATCGGTCGTAATCTCGTTTGATCATGCGTTGTCTTCGTTGCAGGCAGGAGATCGATCGCGCGTTTCGCGCGTGCCCGCATTGCGGCGATGCGATCACCGATTTCGTTCGCAAGTACACGGACGAATTGCTCGACGGCAAGTACCGCATCCTCGAGCGCCTCGGCGCTGGCGGCATGGGCGAAGTCTTCAAAGCCGAGCACACATTCCTCGGCGCGATCCGTGTCATCAAAGTCATTCGTCCGCAAATCTCGGACAGCCGCGAAGCGCATGATCGTTTTCTGCGCGAAGCGCGACTCGCGACGAAGGTGCAGGACACCAACGTCGCCACGCTGCACGATTTCTCCGCGCTGCCCGATGGCTCGCATTACATGGTGTGGGAGTACATCGACGGCGAGAATCTCGCGCAGCGCTTGCGCACGCGCGGACCGCTGCCGCCGCGCGTCGCGGTGCGATTGATTCTTCAGGCACTGCGCGGACTCGAAGCGATTCATCGCGCGGGCATCGTGCATCGCGACATCAGTCCCGAGAATCTGATGATCGCCCGCGAGTCCGACACCCTGAAAATCATCGACCTCGGCGTCGCGAAAATCGAAGATCCCGATGAAGTCTCTGCAACGCGCACCGGCATCTTCGTCGGCAAGTTGCGTTACGCATCGCCGGAGCAACTCGGCTTCCTCGAAGAAGGCAAGAAGATCGACGGCCGCACCGATCTCTACGCGATCGGCATGGTGTTGTACGAGATGCTCGCCGGACGTCCGCCGTTCGAAGCGACGTCGCCGCATCAGTACTACCTGATGCATTCCGAAGAGCGGGAGATGAAGCCGCTCGAACTGCCGGTGGATCTGCCCGGTGGTGCGGAGTTGCAGAGTGCCATGCGACGCGCGTTGCAGCGCGATCGCAACAAGCGCTTTCAATCGGCGCGTGAATTCGCCGAAGCACTCGAAGCGATCGAGCGATCGCTGCCCGATCCCGGTGCGATGAAGACCATGGCGTTGCCGCTCGATTCCGATGCGACGATGCGCATCACGCCGACGCCCGCGCCGATCGTCGATACCTTGCATCGCGAGACCGTGCGCACGGAACAGAAAACCGTGCTCACGCGCCCGCCCGTTGCTGTGCCAGCAACGCCGTCGAAATCGAAAGCGCCGTTCATCGCGATCGCACTCGTGTTGATCGCAATGCTCGCGGGCGCCGCGTGGTGGTTCACGCGTTCCGACGAAGCGGCGCCGATCGTCACCGACACTGCAACAACAACCAACGTTGCGGTCGCCACGCCCCCGCCATCGCAAACGAGCGTTGATGTCGTCACGCAAACCACCGAAACGCAGTCACCACCAGCCACCACGACGACCGCGCAGCCACCGGTGCAATCCGCGGTCATCGCGCAAGAGCCGAAGCCTGTCGTCACGCAAACGACTGCGCCCGAACCGCCAACCGTTACCACGACGACAACAGAACCCGAGCCCGAGCCTGCACCGCCGTCATCAGTGCCTGCCGGAACGTTCGTCGAGCATGGCGATGAAACCGCGAACGAGGCGTTGCTCGCGAAGTTGCAGCAGGAGCTCGCAGGGACGACGCGCATCGTCGTGCATGGTGGTGCGATGCAGGCGGAGCTCGAGCGTGCGTTGCGCGAAGAGTATCCGCACGTCGAGATCGTTTCGTCCGCGCCGGTCGTCATCGACTTCGAAGGATTGCTCGAGCAGAAAGGACGCGGCCGCAAGACGCGCTACGCGAATGCAACGATTCGCAAGAATGGACGGGTGGTGTTTCGCTACCTGTTGCCGACCGAGATTTATCGCGTGGGGAACACGCCGGTCGAGGCGTTCGTGAACAAACTCGAAGACGCGCTCAGCGAGTAGTGCGACACGACTACAGAAACGTCCACTGCCCGATCGTGCGTCCTTCTTCGAGCGCCTTCGCCTGCATGTAGCCATCGACCGCGCAGATCAGCGCGATCAATCCACTCGCGGAAAAGCACGTCGGCCACGCGACGACGAAGAAGAGCACGATCGCGACGATCGCTTTTTGCTTTTGGCCGAGGATCCAGTAACCGATGCCGCCGAAGAGCAGCAGATTCAGCACGAACACCAGCACGGGATCGTGCGCAGAAAAAACTCCGCCGCCCGAAGGCGGCGGAGTCGGTGTTGCGGTCGAGTTGTCGGTCACGTCGGATTACAGAGTCTTCTCGGCCCAGTCGGTGATGACCGGAATGCGATAACGCTGGTTGTTCATGCCCTTGATGATGCAGATCACCGAGATCGCGATGAAGCCGACCGGCAGAACGCACTGCACCAGCCACACCGCGCATCCGAGACCCGGGACGCGGCTGAGCACGATGCTCAGGATCACCAGCGCAACGGAGATGACGATCTCACCGATGCACAATCCCAGTCCGTTCTTCGTGTGCCAGCGAATGTCCTGATCCGGATCATCCTTCTTCACGAGATACGCGACCAGCGCGAGAATTCCGAAATACGACAGGATGATCCACAGCGTGCGATCCGAGCTCGCCGGACCGGTGGGTCCGCCGCTGTACGATCCACCCGGTGGTGGCGGAGGCGGCGGCGTGTAGGACCCGCCACCCGGAGGCGGGGGAGTCGCGGGTGGTACGGTGGGCGGAGGAATCTCGCTCATTTC
This sequence comes from Thermoanaerobaculia bacterium, assembly GCA_051953135.1. Classification (GTDB taxonomy): domain Bacteria; phylum Acidobacteriota; class Thermoanaerobaculia; order Gp7-AA8; family Gp7-AA8; genus QHVT01. The sequence goes on from JBQCJC010000347.1 coordinate 8,065, forward strand.
TTCTCCTTGCTCGTTATGGGACGGCTCCCGATTCTAATCACTTTCGCTGAAGCGCGAGAGCCGTCGTTCGGCGACAAGGATAGATATCACCGCCAACAGTGCCGATAGCGTGAGCGCAATCACGACGGGCGTGATAGTCGCGACGTTGGGATCGCTGATGCCCATGACGTGTCGCATGAAGTAACCCATCACCGGCCGCGCCATCAGCATCATCATCGCGCCGACGTATCCGAGCGACAGCGCCATGTATGCGAATCCGCCGAGCGACAAGCCCACCTGCAGCGGATTCTCCGCGTTGAAGTTCGGCGTCATCGCACCCATGCCGACGCCGAGACTGACGAGCGTGATCGCGAGCAGCGACGCGCCGATCAGCGTGAACGTCCACACCATCGCATTCGCGGCGAGGATGAAATTCGCGAACGCGGTGAGCAGCAGTGAAAACGCGGTGAGCGGCGCCGCGTAGACCAGCACCTTCACGAGCACGAACTGTCGATACGACACCGGCGCGGTGCGCAGAATCCAGAACGCTTTTCCTTCCGTCGATACCGATGGATAGGCGAATCGCAGGCAAACCGCCGCGATGACGAATCCGGACATCCCTAAATTTGCATATGCGACGAGCGTCGCGCGTGCGTCGCCGCCGAGGGGAAGCATGCGGATGTTGTAGAGATAGATGAACAACAGCGCCGCCATCAGAAACACCTGCGACCACTGCGCGACATCGCGGCTGATCGTGCGCACTTCCTTGCTGATCAACGCGCGCACCGGTGGATCCGCGTGCGCGAGCATGCGATCGAGCACGTGCGTCGCGGGTGCGGAGCCGATCGCCACCGGCGCCATGCTTTCGCGTGCGCGCACGAACGCGGTGAAGTACGACGCGCGTGCGAGCAACACGAAGAGCGCGAACAGCGAGAGCGCGATGATCGCGATCTTTGGCGCGATCGGAAAGGCATCGGCGCGCGTCATCAACTCCGCGAGCGACGTGCTCGGATAGATGCTCATCGACGGCAACTCGATCGCGCGCAGCACGCGCGTCACGTCGTCGGTTGAGATCGCGGTGAAGAAACGCTCCGGCCGGCTCATGCGAAACGCGATCACGACGAGCGTCAGCACGAGCACCGCGATCGTGGCCACGATCTGATGCACGCGCTGCACGGGAAACCATCGCACGAGCGACAGGATCACGAGCGATGCGAGTGAGACCGGGATCGTGAGCAGCAGCGCGAGATTCACGAGCACGATTGGGTAGAACGAGAACGGCTTGTCGTACTGCTGCGCGAATGCGACGAACAGCGGGATGAGAAACAGAAAGACGATCGTGGCGCTCTGCGCGAGAGTCTTCATCCAGCGCGCGATGGCGATGCGCAGTCGTGAGCGCGGCGCGCCGTGGTAGAGGTCGAGATCGAGATCGGCGAAGTACGAGCCGATCGCGGTGGTCATCGATGACGAGAAGAGGATGACGCTCGCCACGAGAAACACGAGGCTGAGCAGATTGCGAAGCAGGCCGAGTGCGAAGATCGGCGTTTCTGCTTCCGCGCGTGCGAGTGCGCGGAAGAGACGCACGAACAGCGCGTAATCACCGAAGAGAAACAGCAGGCCCATCGCCAGCACGATGAGCGTGCGCGTGATCGTGGCGGCGTTGAAGGGGCGAAGACGAGCAATCGCGAGGCGCAGGGGCCACATGCGAAGAGGCTACGTCAACGCTTTCACTTCATCAAACCAGCGCATCATCGATTCGCCGCGCGCCTTCTTCGACTTCGCGCGTTCGACACCGAGCGTGATCAATCGCTCGATCAGGCGCGGGTACTTGAGCTCCGTCGCTTCCCACAGCTTCGGATACATCGAAATGTTCGTGAATCCGGGGATCGTGTTGATCTCGTTCACGAACAAGCGATTCGTTCCGCGCTCGAGAAAGAAATCGACGCGCGCGAATCCGGACGCGGCCACCGCGCGAAATGCGCTCAGTGCGAGCCGCTGAAACTCGGCGATGCGATCGTTCGTGAGCTTCGCCGGAATCACGAGCGACGAGCGATCCTCGATGTACTTGTCCGAATAGTCGTAGAACTCGTGGCCCGCGACGATCTCGCCCGGCACCGAGGCTTTTGCATCCTCGTTGCCGAGGACGGCCACTTCGATCTCACGCGCATCGACGCCGCGCTCGATCAACACCTTCTCATCGAATCGCAACGCGTGCTCGATCGCTTTCGTGAGATCGCCGTCGTTCTTCACCTTCGTCACGCCGACCGACGAGCCGCTGTTGGCCGGCTTCACGAAATACGGCAGGCGCAGCGCATTTGTAACCGCTCTGGTTACACGTTCGCGCTCGTTGTTCCAGTCGTACTCGTGTACGGCGACGTAATCGACCATCGGCAGCTTCGCGTTGGCGAAGGCCTGCTTCATGTGCACCTTGTCCATGCCCACCGCGGAGGCGCTGACGCCGCTGCCGACGTATGGGAGCCCAAGGATTTCGAGATACCCCTGCAGCGAGCCGTCTTCGCCGCCCGTGCCGTGAATCAGCGGGAAGACGACATCGATCTCCGCGCTGCGTGACCACACTTCGAACGAGAACCCGGCATCGCCTTCGTTGCTGCGTTCATTGCCGTCGAGAATGCGCGCGCTGCGCTCCGGCGTGCAGAAGCGTCCGTCTTTGGCGATGCACATCGGCGTGATGGCGATGCGATCGTTCGGCGCGGCATTCGCGACGGAGCGCGCCGAAAGGATGGAGACATCGTGTTCGGCGGAACGTCCGCCGAAGAGAAGGATGGTCTTGATCATCGGTAGTCGGTAGTCGGTAATCGGTAGTCAGGAGAACGATGGCAGCGGTCTGTTGGCGTCGCAGTCGATTCGTCGTGCTCCCGACTACCGACTACTGACTACCAACTACCGCCCCAGCGGAACGCTCCCCAGCAAATACTTCAGATCCTCATCGCGCCAGCGCACGCCGCCACCGAACGTGAACGCGGTGTCGTTGAGCGCGTTGTCGATGCCGCCGGTCACGAAGAGCCGTGGCGTCCTGGCCTTCTCCTGGCGAATCGTGTACTCGCCGAACAGGCGAATGTGCGGGTTGTCGTCGCGACGCTGGCCGAAGTCGAAGACTTCGCCCGTCACGCGAATGCGATCGTTGAGTTTGTAGTCTGCGCCGATGCCGCCGGTGTTGTCGAAGAGGCCGAGGCGCACCGCGAGCGCGGGATCGAGTTGCCAGCCGACCTGACCGGACACGAGGAAATCGCGCTCGTAGCGCCGCGACTCCGTGACGATCGTTTCGCTCTGTCCCGTCGCCGGATTCGTGCGCGTATCGACGTTCACCTTGTCGCGGCGTTTGCCGCGCGGATCGTCGGAGAGCTCGATGTTGTAGAAGCGATTGATGTCGGGATTCGGCACCAGTCGCAGGCCGAGCGTGCTGCGCGAGTTGCCTTTGCCGAACTCAGTCTGCACGCCATCGATCTCGCGTGCAGTGTCGGAAAGCCCGGCGTAGTAATCGGCTTTGATGCCGAGATCCATCTGAATGCGGTTCGCGCGATTGAGCGTTTCCTTCAGCGAATTCACGCCGCTCTCGACCGACGACAGTGCGCTCGTGAGCTTGTCGTGTGCTTCATCGCTGTAGAACAACTTGCCGATCGTGCCTTCGCCGCTGCGCGTCTTGCCGGTGATGTCGTTGAGATTGTCGGCGGTGACGCGGAGATCGGCGGACAGGCCGCGCAGGTTCTGCACGACCGCGCGCACGTCTTCGCGATTCTCACCGACCGTGCCGGACATTTGATTCGCAACGCGCTCGATCGAATCGGCGAGCGTGGGGATCTCGCGGCGAAGATGCTCGGTGATCGCGCGCGTGTTCTCGAGCGTCGCATCGACGTTCTCGCGATTCGCGGCGATCAATGCGCGCACGTCCATCGTGATGCCGCGAACGTTCTCGACGATGTCTTCGAGACGCTGCTGTCCGTTCTGTCCCGCGAGCACGGTACGCAGTGATGCGGTGATTGCTTTCACGTCATCGGCGATTGCGGAGACCTGATCCGTGACCTGATCGAATGATGCGGGCTGACTGCCTGCGATCGTGACCGTGCCTCCGCCGATGAGCAGCGGCGCGTTGGGAGTTCCGGGATCGAGCTCGACGTATTTTTCACCGAGGAGCCCGAGGTTCGCGACTTTGGCCTGCGCGTTTTGATGCAGCGGCACATCGTCATCGACTTCGAGCGTCACTTCGGCTCGGCCGTTCGGCAGCACGCGAATGCTCTTCACGTGACCTTTGCGCACGCCTGCGATGCGCACCGCCGATTCTTTATCGAGACCGGCGACGTCGTCGAAGATCGCCTTCACCTCGCGCGTCGATTTCGAGCGGCTGAGATTGATGTCTTCGATGCGAATGACGAAGTAGCCCAGCACCGCCAGAGCAACCAGCATCACGAGGCCGACTTTTGCTGCAGAGGTCATTTGAGGAGACTCCTGAAAATTCTTTCTGTGGAGCGGCGGGGGCGCCCCCCCCCCGGGGCCCGGGCGGCGGGGGGGGGGGGGGCCCCCCCCCCCCCCGCCGCC
>JBQCJC010000348.1:0-4359 GCA_051953135.1 Thermoanaerobaculia bacterium
CAGCACCGCCGGCACGATCATCTCGCGTCTGGTGCCTGCGAATGTGATCGCGATCCCCGCGTAGAGAAATGGATAGATGGGGAGAACGTGGCGCAGGCCGATGTTCATCGTGGACGTCGACGCGACCGCGACGAACAGCACAGCGAAGCCGAACATCGCGAGGCTTTCGAATCGCGGCCGCTTCACCGCAGCCACGATCGCCGCGATCAACAGCAGCAAGGCGGCGAGCGTGGTCTTGAGCAAGATCGCGACGAGGTAGTAATGACGCCAGCCCCACGGCGAGAACTCGCCGAGGAGAAATTGCGGGATGGCGAGCGGACTCGTGACGTAGCGGCGCACGAGATTCACCGCGTTCATGTACTCCTCGAATCCGATGCGCGGATCGAAGGAGCGCAGCAGGATCATGTAGAAGAGCGTGAATGTCGCGATCGCGACGACGCCCGCGATCACTAACTCGCGGCGCGCGCGCCACGCGTCGCGATAGCGAATCAGTACAAGCGCGGCGAAGAAGAAAACGAGCAGCGATCCCGAGGTTTTCGAAAGAAGTGCGGCAGCAGTGGCGAGTCCGCATGCGATCGCGATGCGCAGGGTCGGCTCGCGCAACAGTCGTAGAAAACTCACGGCCGCGAGAAACAGAAACAGCGTGACGCCGACGTCGACGGTGGCAAGTCGTCCGTGTCCGAGCAGGTTCGGACAGAACGCGGTGAGCGCGAATGCGAGCATCGCCGCACCGCGATTGTCGGTCACGCGCAACACGAACGCGGAGACCGCGAACGCGAGTGCGATCAGCATCGCGATGACGGGCAGTCGCGCGATCAGCAGAATGCGACGCGCGTCATAGCCCGAGGCGTAGAGCAGTTGATTGCCGGCGCGCCATTGGCGAGACGTGACGTCGGCGGGAATGCGATAGCCCGCAATGGCCAGCGGCGCCGCGCAGATGACGTTCATCAGCGGCGCCTGTTCGACGAAGTAGTGGCGGCGTCCGTGCTCGATCTTCACCAGGCCGCTGGCGATGTGCGCCATTTCATCGGCGGTCGAGCTGTCCCACCACGCGCCGATGACCGAGAGCGTGGCGACGAGCAATGCCGTCGCCACGCGCACGAGGTCGTACTGCCGTTTCGTCAAACGACGGCCGGCTCCTGATACGGCGTGATCTCGAAGTTCTTTTCGTACAGCTCGTGAATGCGCTCCATCTCGGAGTCATTCAGCGGCGCGTGTTCCGACGCGGCCGCGAATTCATCGAGCTGCGATTCGTCGTAGATGTTCGGCAGCGCGGAGACGATCGACGGATGCGCGTAGAGCCAGAGCATCGCGAGTTGTCCCATGGTCACGCCGCGCTCTTCGCAGAATGGCGTGAGCCGCTCGACTTTCTGGATGCCTTCGACGAGCCACGCGCGCGGACGATGGGAGCGGTGATCGGTCTCGTCGAATTTCGTGTCGATGGTGTACTTGCCTTCGAGCATGCCCGAGGAGTGCGTGACGCGCACGAGGAACTGCGGACCGGGATCGACTTTCCACGCGCGGAAGGAGTTGTCGTACGCGCTGCTGCGCTCGCACACGCGCTTGTTCGTTTCACCGCGCATGGCTTCGGCGACACCCGCGTAAGAAGCGCCTGTCGTCGCCGCGAGCAGGAACTCGCTTCCCGGATCCTGCTCGAGGATGTTGTAGATCATCTGCGTGACCGGCGCTTTGCGCACGGCGGCCGCGTAAATTCCTTCGTCGCGCCAGCCGATCGCGGGTCCGAGGGACGGACCGTACGTGGAGATTTTTCCTTCATCGCGCAAACGCTCGAGCGTTTCCCAATGCTCGTCCTGCATGAGCGTGACGACGCGCGGGTTGTGCGGCTGGTAGATCGCGATGTGATCGACGCCGAGGCGCTTGAGCGATTGCTCGCAGGCGAAGCGGATGAACGCCGGCGACATGTCCTGCGGAAGCTCGCGCTGGCCGCGAGGACGCACGGGGTTGTTGTAGAAGTCGTAGCCGAACTTTGTGCCGACGACGAGATTGCGATGTTCCTTCAGCAGCGGTGCGAGGATCGTTTCGCCGCGGCCGTTGCCGTAGGCATCCGCGGTGTCGAGGTAGTTGATGCCTTTCTCGATCGCGGCGCGCACGAGGCGCTGTCCGTCTTCATCGGTGTAGGTCCCCCACCAGCCGGTGGTGAAGGTCCAGGTGCCGAGTCCGAGCTCGGAGATTTCGAGATCTGTGTTGTGGAGTTTGCGATAGCGCATGGTGGTCATCGTCCCGTGAAGTTCGGTTTACGTTTCTCGTTATACGCGTCGAGGCCTTCGCGCGCATCTTCGCTCTGAAAGAGCTGTTGCTGTAGTTCGCGCTCGAGTGCGAGTCCGGATTCGAGCGGAATCTCCCACCCGCTTTGCACGGAACGCTTGATGCGGCCGACGGCTTTCGAGGCTTTGTGCGGCGGGCAGAAGCTCTGCGCGTACTCGAGCACGCGGTCCCACCACGATTGTCCATTCTGTTCGGCGGGCCACACGTAGTTGATCACGCCGAGGTCGAGGCCTTTTTCGAACTCGTGCAGACCGCCTTCGATCATCAGCTCGATCGATTTCGATTTGCCGACGAGGCGCGAGAGGCGCTGCGTGCCGCCGGTCCCCGGAAGGACGCCCAGCGCGACTTCCGGAAGTCCCCACTTCCCTGCTCCCTGCCTGGCGATGCGGATGTCCGCGGCCATTGCGATCTCGAGTCCGCCGCCGACGGTGTGTCCGTTCATCGCGGCGATGACGAGTTTCGGCGTCTGTTCGAGCCGGTTCATCGTCTCGTTCGCATGTAAGCAGAACGCATACTTGAACTGCGGCGTCACCTCGGAAAGCATTTTGATGTTCGCGCCCGCGCAGAAGAACTTCTCGCCTGCGCCACGAATGACGATCACGTGGACATCGTCGTCCATGCGAGCGCGCAGGATGCAGTCATCGAGCTCGCGGTTCAATTCATAGGTGTAAGTGTTCGCCGGCGGATCGTTCAACTCGAAGATCGCGACGCCATTCTCCGCGCGATACGTGACCAGTGGGGCCATTCAGTCTCCTCTGGCCGCGAATTCTATGTAAAACGCGTTCGCATCGCGTGGACCTCACTCTATAATCCGCGCGCCGTCCATCCCCCACCGACGACTATCCGGAGAAAGTTCATGACGATCCGCCGTCGCTTTACGTTTGCCGTTTTGTTCTCGATCGCTCTCACGATCGTTGCGCCGTACGCATTCGGACAATGCGTGAGCCTCACGACTTTGGGCAGTGCGTACACGCAGAATTTCGACACGCTCTCCAACGTCGCGGGCAGCACCACCAACAACCTCACGATCCCGGGCTGGTTCATGACCGAGTCGGGCGGTGGCGCGCGAGACAACGAACAATACGCGGTCGATACGGGCGGCAGCACGACAGGCGACACGTACAGCTACGGCGCGGCGGGCAGCACGGAGCGCGCGCTCGGTCAGTTGCGCAGCGGCACGCTGATCCCGCTGTTCGGTGCGTGCTTCACGAACAACACCGGCGGGACCATCTCGGCTCTCGACGTGGCCTACACGGGCGAGGAGTGGCGCCTCGGCACCACCGCACGCACCGATCAGATGAATTTCGAATACAGCACCAACGCGACGGATCTCGTCACGGGAACGTGGACGAACGTCGCGGCGCTGAATTTCGTCACTCCAGATACGGGAACGACCGGCGCGAAGAATGGCAACACCACGACGTCGTCGCTTTCCTCGTCGATCGGATCGCTGAGCATCGCGACCGGCGCGACGTTCTGGATTCGCTGGAACGACACGGACGCCAGCGGCGCGGACGACGGACTCGCGGTCGATGGGTTCTCACTCACGCCGCAAGCCGCGATCCCGCTTCCACAGCTCAGCATCACGGACGTCTCGCAGGTCGAAACGAACGCCGGCACGACGACCTTCACCTTCGCGGTAACTCTCAACACTCCGGCCGGTGCGGGCGGCGTCACATTCGACATCGCGACGGCCGACGGCACCGCGACGACCGCGAACAACGACTACGTTGCGCAGTCGCTCACCGGACAGTCGATTCCCGCGGGCTCCACGGGACCATACAACTTCAGCGTCACGGTCAACGGCGACGTGACTCCTGAATCAAACGAAACGTTCTTCGTCAACGTCACAAACGTCACCGGTGCAACGGTCGTCGACGGACAGGGACAAGGCACCATCCAAAACGACGACGTCGCGTGCGCGAGCCTCAGCATCAACGATGTCACGCAGAACGAGACCGACGGTGGCACGACGACGTTCGCATTCACGGTCAGCCTCTCGCAGGCCGGCTGCGGAACCGTGACGTTCGACATCGCCACGGCAGACGGCACCGCGACGACCGCGAACAACGA
>JBQCJC010000349.1:0-6340 GCA_051953135.1 Thermoanaerobaculia bacterium
CGGGGGGCTGTCAATTTGGGGCCGGGGGGTGGGCGCCCCCCCACGCTGGGGGGGGGCCAAGGGGGTGTGTTCAACGGGTGGGGGGGTGTGGGTTTGGCCAGGCCGCGAGTCCGGCAACTTCACGATCAACGGCACCTGCAGCGACTCGCGGTACAGCAGCAGCCCGTGCTCGTCTTCGCCATGCTCGCCGAGTCCTTCGCCGTGATCGGAGAGCAGCACGATCGTCGCGTCGTCGTAAAGCTCGTTCTTCTTCAGGAATGCGATGAAGTCGCCGACGATCTTGTCGCTCTTCACGATCTCGCCGTCATACGACGGCTCGTATGGCGTGTGCGGCTCGTTCAAATGCAGGAAGTAGAAGAACGGTTGATCCTTCTTCTTTGCGATCGCACTCGCAATCCATCCCTCGGCGATCTTGCGCGTCGCGTCACCGCTGCGCTGCATGTCGCTCGCCTGCGTGCCCGCGTCGTGAATGAACGCATCGTCGTACGCATCGAAGCCGCGCGAGATGCCGGTCGATGCGCGGAGCGCATACGACGAAACTGCTGCGCCGGTCGCGTAGCCTTTGGCTTTCAACGCATGCGCGAGCGTTTCGACGGTCGGCTGCAGTTTGAAGCCCGAATTGTCATGCAACCCGTTGGTTGCAGGAAGTTGTCCCGTGAGAATCGTCGCGTGAGACGGCAGCGTGAGCGGCGAATGCGAGTACGCGCGCTCGAAGAGAATCGAATCGGCGCGCAACGCATCGATCGCCGGAGTCTTGATCGCGCCGTAGCCGTACGCGGGAAGATGATCGGAGCGCAGCGTGTCGATCGAGATCAGGATGATCGGACCGTTCTTCGACGGCAGGTCGTCCTTGCCGCGACACGAGAACAGCGCGAGAACGACAAGCAGCGCAACCAGACCCTTCCGCATGACGGCGAAAGGAACACGGAGACGGAGCGCGGGCTTCCAGACCCGCGCTCCGATTCGGGTTATGACTTCGTGAGTGCGCGTTTGCGTGTCGAATCGATCCAGATGTAGAGACAGAGCGAGACGAACAACACGATCGAGATCGTCTCCGACACCATCTGATTGTCGTACCAGACCGAACGCAGGTTGGCTTTGTCGACGCCTTTGTCGTACCAGTCGAAGAGACGCAGCGCCGCGCCGAACACGCCGCCGATCGCGCCGCCGGCCATGAGTCCGGACGCGATGATCACGCCGCGCTCGCGAATCGATGTGCCGCGCGCGCCACCTTCACGTTCGCTGCGTTTCCCGATCAGATGAGAGAGGAATCCGCCGACGAGCGCCGGCGTGTTGAGATTGAGCGGCAGGTACATGCCGAGCGCGAAGATGAGCGCCGGCACACCGAGCATCTCCATCGCGATTGTGATCATCGCGCCGATGCCGAACAGCAGGTACGCGACCGGCTGACGATTCATGAAGCCCTGCACGAGTGCCTGCATGATGGCCGCCTGCGGCGCCGCGAGCACTTCGCGGTGATCACCCGGCACCGCGTCGCCGAACTGGAACACGCGCGCGAGCATCACGATCGTGAGACCGACTGCGATCGACGCGGCGATGACACCGAGAAACTTCACGCGCTCCTGCGCCGCGGGCGTGGAGCCGAGCCAGTAGCCGGTCTTGAGATCGGTGATCGTCTGTCCCGAAACCGACAACGCCGTGCAGACCATGCCGGCGATCGCCATCACGAAGAACATGCCCGTCGTGCCGGAGAGACCGAATTGCAGCAGCACGACCGACGAGATGATGATCGTGAGCATCGTCATGCCGGACACCGGATTGCGTGCGGTCGTCGCGATCGCATTCGCGGCCACGGACGTGAAGAAGAACGAGAAGAGCAGCGTGAGAATCACGCCGATCACGAGCACCGTGACGCTCGGCTTCAGCGTGCCGAAGAAGATCGCCACGCAGATCGCGCCGATGACCACGCCGGCGAGGATGGTCATGATCGACATGTCGCGATCCGTGCGCTCATCGTGCGCCTGACCGCCTTGCTTGAACGCTTTCGCCGCGACGCCGAACGAGCCGGCGATGATGCGCAGTGATTTGATGATGCCGAAGATGCCGGCCGTGGCGATCGCGCCGACGCCGACGTAGCGCACGTAAAGACGATAGATGTCCGCGGCCGCGAGCTGGCCGATCGGAACCGTCGCGGGATAAACGGCGTCGGGGAAACTCTTGCCGATGAAGTACACCAGCGGCACGAGCACGAAGTTCGAAAGGATGCCGCCCGCGACGAGGATCATCGACGAGCGCAGGCCCATGACGTAGCCGAGGCCGAGGATGAATGGAGTGGCGTCGAAGCCGACGAAGATTCGCGCGCGCTCCGCGAGATCCTTCATCTGCGGGATGAACTGGAAATTCAGATACTCACGCCAGATGCGGAACGTGGTCGTAAGAAACTCGTAGACCGCCGCGATGCCGGTGGCCTGCAACAGCAGCTTCGCCTGTGAGCCGCCCTTCTCACCGGTCACGAGCACTTCGGTGATCGCCGTCGCTTCGGGATACGGAAGCTGTCCGTGCATCTCGCGCACGAAGTAGCGTCGCAGCGGAATCAGAAAGAGCACGCCGAGAATGCCGCCCGCGAGGCAGATGAAAATCGTCTGCATCGGATGCGGATTCAGATTCATCGAATACAACGCCGGCAGCGTGAAGATCGCGCCCGCGACGACCGAGCCCGACACGCCGCCGATGCTCGTGATGATCACGTTCTCGAGCACCGTCGAGCGGCGCTTGTACATGCGCGCGAGACCGATCGCGAGAATCGAGATCGGAATCGCCGCCTCCATCACCTGCCCGACTTTCAGGCCCGAATACGCGGACGCCACGGTGAAGATGACGCAGAGCAGCAGGCCCCAGAGAATGACGCGCGGCGTCACCTCCGGCGGCGCCTGATCCGCCGGCACCATCGGCTGGTACAGCTCGCCTTCTTTCAACGGCGCATACGCGTTCTCAGGAAGAGACTTCGATTCAGTGGTTTCCATGCGGACCTCTCTGGCGTGGTGTTGGGGGATGGTAACCCGAGCGATGAGAGATGAGTGATGAGCGATGAACGGTGCTGGCAGGAATCACGATGAGTGACATGACGCCATGGCGATGAACGCGTTGCTCGCCAACATCGTTCATCGCTCATCGTTCATCACTCATCACTCGCCGTTCACTGTTCCCACTTAAGGATCTGGTCCACCGTCCGATAACTCACCGCGTGGTACATCGGACGCGCTTTCGCGTAGATCTTCCGCGCGCGCTCGAGACCTTCCGGCGTTTCGGCGAGCTTTTGATACAGCGGCTTGAGGAACTTGCGGCGGCCTTGTTTGAGCAGAAACGTTTCGAGCGCGGGGTACGCGGGCTCGTATTTGTGCTCGATCGCAATCAGCAGCCACTCGTTGAGAATCTCCGAGTTGCCGCTCCGCGTGAATTTGAACTGCTCATCGAGATCGATGAGCTGACCGTAGTTCGCAATTTTCAGTTTGCGCAGAAAGTGAATCCACTCGTGCGTCGACCAGTGCTTCGTGAGCAACTGCGACGCGGGCGCGCCGCTCGTGAACGCGCGCACCTGCTCTTCGACTTTGCGAAACGCATCCGACCGCGGCACCGGTGCGTTCTCCGGAATGCCCGGCGCGTTGATCCACTGCTCGAGACCGATGCGATCTTCCGCGCCCTCGAACTTCGACAACAAATTTGCGCGCAGGATCTCGATCCATTTCTGCGTCGTCATCGACTGGAAGGCGTAACGATCGAAGTAATCGCGCAGGAACGCATCGAACGCTTCGCGTCCAACGGTTTCTTCGAGAAGACGCAGCAGCGAGTATCCCTTCTCGTACGCGAGCTTCGTCGCCGCTTCATCCGGATCGCGTCCCTCGAGATCGAGGAAGAGATGCGTGTCGCGCGCGGGCAGCTCCGCGACGGTTGCTTCGAGATCCTGATAGCCGAGAAGCGCGAGCATCTCGGAGTAATCACGGCCGAAGACCGACTCCATGATGCGACGCTCGAAATACACCGTGAATCCTTCGTTCAGCCAGAAGTCATTCCACGTCGCGTTCGTGACGAGATTGCCCGACCACGAATGCGCGAGCTCGTGCGCCACGAGACTCACCAGCGAGCGATCGCCCGCGAGAATCGTCGGCGTCGCGAACGTGAGTCGCGGATTCTCCATCCCGCCGAACGGGAAGCTCGGAGGCAGCACGAGCACGTCGTACTGACCCCAGCGATATGGTCCGTACAATTTCTCCGCCGCTTCGATCATCTTCGGCGTGTCGACGAGCTCGTACTCCGCCGCGTCGATCATCGGCTTCTCCGCCCACACGCCGCTGTTGTCGCTGTACTTGCGGAACGCGAGATCGCCGACCGAAAGCGCGAGGAGATACGACGGAATCGGCTGCGGCATGCGGAAGTGATACTCGCCGCTCTCGCTCACTTCCGTCGGATTCTCCGCGCTCATGATGGCCATGAGTCCTTTGGGAACGCGGATCGTGGCGTCGTACGTGATGCGCACGCCGGGCGAGTCCTGACACGGCACCCACGTGCGCGCGAGGATCGCCTGCGACTGCGTGAAGAGAAACGGATGCTTGCCACCCGCGGTCTGCGACGGCGCGAGCCACTGCACGGCCGCAGCGTCAGGCGAAGTCGAGTACTCGATCTTCACCGATTTCGTCTCGGGTTTGATGCGAATGGTGAGCGGTTGCCCGAGGAATGGCTTCGAACTGCCGAGCGAAAATTGTCCATCGCTGCTGTCATCGAGTGTCACTCGCTCGATCGTCAGTCCGTTTGCGTCGAGCACGAGCTCGCTCGCATCGCCCTTCACTTCGATCTGCAGCGTGGCGGAGCCGGACAACTGTTTCTTCTCGAAATCGACGTCGAGATCGAGCGCGATGTGACGCACGACGGCCTCTTCGGGCCGCGCAAAAGAATGGATGTCTCTCATGGCGCGCGTAGCATATGCGACATGCCTTGCGATCACATCGGCGGACCGGAGCTCATCGAAATGGCCGAGTCCCACCTGCGCGAAACGAATGTTCCCGAATCCGAATGGCCCGGCCTGAAGTTCCGCTGGTCGGAGAATCTCAGCGAGAGCATATGGGCGTCGGTGATCCTCGAGATCGAGCGTCGCGGCGAGCAGTGGATCGTGACTCGCATCGATCGCAATCGGGAGCCCGTCGCGGATCCGGGTTTCACATCGTTGCCGTGAGATGTGATCTGCATCACGTCACCCGTCAGAATTGGCGCATGGATTGAACGCAACTGCGCAGGCAGTTGATGAAGACCTCGCCCAAACGACGGCATTCCGACGACGAAGACGATGAAACGCGGGCAGCAGACGTTCGCGTGTTACTCGTCGATGACGACGAGCATTTCCGCCTCTGGCTCACGCTCATCATGCGCCGCATCGGGTTCTCGGTCTCGACCGCGTGTGACGGAGTGGAAGCGCTGCATCTGTTGAACGCGCGTCCGTTCGATCTGCTGATCTCCGATTTCGAGATGCCGCGCATGGACGGCTTCGAGCTGATTCGCGCGGTACGACGCGATGAGAGCATTGCGCATCAGTACGCGGTGATGCTGACGTCACACGACGATCTCACCGCGAAGATCTCCGCGCTGTCGGTCGGCTACGACGACTTTCTCTCGAAGGCGTGTACGGAGGTGGAAGTCGTCGCGAAGGTGGTCGCCGCGCAACGGATGGTGTCACGACAACGCAAGCTCGCCGAGGCCGCGCGCGAATGGGAACTGCTGGCGACGCGCGACGAGCTTACCGGCGTTGCAACGCGACGCACGATCTACGCGCGCATCGATGTGCTGCTCACGGAAAAGCGCGAGGTCGGTCTCGCGATCCTCGATCTCGACGATTTCAAATTGATCAACGACACGTACGGTCATCTCACCGGCGATCGCATTCTCCGCGACCTCGGCGCACTGTTCCTCGCCCGCACACGCGCGAACGATTTGATCGCGCGCTACGGAGGCGATGAGTTACTGCTGCTCGTTCCGGATTCGACGATCGACGATGTGCGCGGCGCGGCCGAGCGCATCATCGGCGAGGTTGAATCATTGCGTTGGCGTACCCGCGAGACCGCATTCGGCATTCGCGTGACGAACGGCATCGCGCACACCTCGCAGCTCGAAACGAAGACGCTCGAGAAACTCGTCGACGCCGCGGATCGCGATCTCTACGTGAAGAAACTCACGAACAAGAAAGGCGACGCCGCGCCACGCGAAGTTCGCGACGACACCGTCACCGAGATCCTGCTGCACCCCGAGGCGTAAGGGCTCTGTGGAGCGGGGGGGGGGGGCCCCGCCCGGGGTGGGGTAATTGGCGGGGGGGAAACCCCCCCCCGCCCCAGAC
>JBQCJC010000350.1:0-2162 GCA_051953135.1 Thermoanaerobaculia bacterium
CTCATCGTCCACACGCGCGACGACAACGCACTCGTCATTCTCAAATCACCGCAATGACGTTTACTCTTCACGCGTGAAGAGCATTCTCTGCGCGATGATCGTCCTGATGACCGCGGCCTGCGCGACGACCTCTCCGAAACTCGCGAGCTACACGCTCGACTACGACACACCGGTCGATGCGAAGCTGCAGGCGCAACTCGAAACGCTCGACGCCGAGCTGCGCGCGAAGCACAGCCTGACTGAAGCGGATGCCGCGACCGGAATCCTCGATCTTCGGCAGATGCGACTGGCGATGATTCATCCCGATCGCATCGACTACGCCGCAAGCGTGCCGAAGATCGGCATCCTCCTCGCCTACTTCGTCAAACATCCGGACGCCGCAACGCATCTCGATCTCGTCGTGCGTCATGAGCTCGGGATGATGGCCAAGCAATCAAGCAACGAGATGGCCGCGAAGTATTCGCGCGAGATGGGACTCAAGGAAATTCAGGAAGTGCTCAACTCGTACGGCTTCTACGATGCGGCGCACGGCGGCGGCATCTGGGTCGGCAAGCATTACGGTCCGAACAGCGAACGCATCGGCGATCCGGTTGCGAATCATTCGCACGCCGCAACGGTGCGGCAACTGCTGCGCTACTACCAGATGCTCGAACAGGGCAAACTCGTTTCACCCGAGGCGTCGAAGACGATGAAAGAAATCTTCGACTCGCCGGATCTCCCGCACGATCAACACAAATTCGTGAAGGCGCTCGCGGGCCGCAATCTGCACATCCTGCGCAAATGGGGCGAGTGGGAAGACTGGCAGCACGACACCGCGATCGTGACCGGGCCGCGACGTCACTACATCATCGTCGCGCTCACGCATCATCCAAACGGCGACGCGTATCTCGAAGACTTCGCGCGCGCAGTCGACGACTGGA
This sequence comes from Thermoanaerobaculia bacterium, assembly GCA_051953135.1. Taxonomy (GTDB): domain Bacteria; phylum Acidobacteriota; class Thermoanaerobaculia; order Gp7-AA8; family Gp7-AA8; genus QHVT01. The sequence goes on from JBQCJC010000350.1 coordinate 921, forward strand.
TGCACTGATTCGATCAGCGCCGCCGCGAATGCCGCGCGACGACGAACATCGGGATGAACGCGAGCAGCATCCCGCCGATGATGATCGGCGTAGCGATCTTCGCGTGAATGCGATGCTGCGAAAGCAGCAGCACGGTGATGACCTCGATCGCAATGCCGGCGATGCCGAGAATCAGCGCGGTGCGTTTTGTTCGTTGCCAGTCGCTCATTTGCGCGGACGAGGATAGAGGATCGAGCGAGGAATTCGGCACTGCCCGCGAAGAATCGTACGGCGTCCCGTCGACTTCATTCGCATCCGATTTCATTCGCACCGGTCACCACCCACGCCACGCGTTTCGCATCGTTCGCGTAGAACGACAACCAGTATGGTCGCGAGACGACGACGAAGAATCGCGCATCCGAATACGTGATGCGCGATTCGCTTTTGCGCACTACACGCAACTGCACATTCTTCGCGGCGTCGCTGATGCGTTGCAGATGCTCGGTCGCGACGCGGAGCGGATCATCGAACGCCCACGCACGCGCACCACTCTCCGCTTCCTGCTGTTGTTCCATCGCACGCTTGCGCGTGACGCCGCCGAGCAGTCGCGTGCAGTTCGCGTCGGGCGAATCGGCGCGTGCGCGCATGTCGAGACCGGCGCGAAGAGAATCGACCAACACAATCTCTTCGATCACGAACAAGCTGTGAAAGCCCATGTGTCCGTAGCCCATCCAGACTGTTCGCCCGTTCCAGTCGACCGGCTTTCCCGCGAGAAATCGGCCGCGCATCGTCGCATGCGCGATCGCGTCAGGCTTGCGATTCAGCAGTCGCTCGAACGACTTCATCCGCGCATTGCGAATCGCGTTTTCATCGATCTCAAACCACACGTCGAGGTCGTCGGCGTCGCATTGCGGATCGAAGAGCGTCGAATCTTCGAAGCCGAATGAAGCGAACGCGGTGATTTCGATCTGCTGATCCGCGTACTTTGCGCGATCGGCAAGAAGCTCGCAGTACGTCAGCGCGGCCGCGGCCCGCGCGGCAAACAGCAACAACACGAGGAGAAGCGAGCGCATCGAGCGCACATCCTCTCACGCCGCACAGATATCATCCGCCGCCATGACGACACCTGGACATCGCCCATCCGAGGACATGCTCGTGAACGTGCCGCGACTCGTGGCGGCGTACTACGCGGAACGCCCCGATCCCGGCATTCGCGAACAACGCGTCGCCTTCGGCACGTCGGGCCATCGCGGCTCGTCGCTG
>JBQCJC010000351.1:0-4179 GCA_051953135.1 Thermoanaerobaculia bacterium
CCACGCCGGAGAGTTGATCGTCCGCGTGTACACGGCCTGAATCGGCGTCTTGAGCAGATCGACGCTTTCCAGGAAGAACGTGCGTTTCTCAGGAAACGACAACGCGAAGCGATTGCCCACCGACATCTGCGGCACGTCCGCTTCGACCTGCGAGAAATCGGGATTGAGCGTCGCGTCGATCGTGAGTCGCGCGCTCGGATTCCACTTCATGTCGAAGCCGAGATCGTTGTCGAATTGATTTCGGTCACCCACGGGCAGCGCGCGATTGTTTGACGACGCGGCGTCGTAATCGCGACGCATGCTCGCCGTCGAATACGGCGTCATCACCATGTGGCTGCCGGACGGCAATCCCGCAATGCCCGTGAGCTCTGCGGCGTGACAAAGAAAGCATCCCGAATTCTTCGGAATGCGCGTGTTGGCCATGATGTAGCGGTAATCGCGCGGGTAATTGCGCAGCAGGATCACGCCCCACGTTTGCGGATCGCGTGACGGATAGCGCAGCGACGCGAGCGGGATACGCATCTCGGCGGTCCATCCCGTTGCGGTGCGACGCGCAACGGCTTCATAGAAAAAGTCAGGCGAGAAGTCTTCCTCGCCGGTTGCGTCGTTCAGGAGACTGTCGGTTTGCACGCCGCGCGGATTCACACGAAACGCAACGGCGCTGCGACGATCGTTCGCGGTGTCGATGAGAATCGAGACGTAATCCTGATCGCCGAGGACCTTGTCGCGATCGACGAGCGGCGCACGAACCGCGCTCGGATTCGTGTCTTCGGCGATCCACGCAACATAGATCGCATCGTCGTCATACGCGACGAACGACGCCGTCTTCACCGGCGGTGCGACGTTGTCCGAGCGAAAGTATTCGACGTACGACTCGATGCGGGATGCGCGTTGCCACTCCGCATCGGAAACATCGCCGTCAATCGTGATTGGCGTCGCCACGCGCGTGATGTCGAGCGCGAACACACGAAGAGAAACGAACAAAAGCAGCAACAACCGTCGCATGCCCTAACGATCGCTTGCGCGTTGCGCGCAGTCTTCTCGCGCCGGTCACGTGCGCTGCACGCAACGCAACACGATGTAAAGAAACGTGTCGGCTGTGAAGGAACCGTGTCGCGCGCTAACGCTCGTAGAGTTTTCGCCGGTAGGGATTCGTCATTCACCGGCGCTGCGCTGCGACCTGCCGGTGATCTGACATTCGTCAACTGACAACGTGTAGACGGATGGCCATAATGGCCGCACTCCAATGGTCGATAAAGCAGCTTTAGAAGGTCTTCGCATTCACCGCTCGGAAGAAACGCGTTCGCGCGTTCCGGTCTGGGCGATCGTCGTTCCAGTCGCACTCCTTCTTCTCATTGGTGCGTACTGGTTGTTCGGCCGCGGCTCGGCCAAAGAAGTTCGTGTCGCTCCCGCAAAAGCAATCGCGGGCGAAACGCGCGGCGCGGTGCTCAATGCGAGCGGCTACGTCACCGCGCGCCGACAGGCCACCGTCTCGTCGAAAGTCACCGGCAAGATCATCGAGGTCTTCATCGAAGAAGGCATGCAGGTGAAAGCGGGACAGGAGCTTGCGCGACTCGATACGTCGTACGCCGCGCGCGGGCTCGCGCTTGCACAGGCAGAGGCGAAATCCGCGGAGAGCGCGTTAGCAGAAACGCGCGTGCGCATTCGTCAGGCGCAACTCGATTACGCCCGCGCGCAATCGCTCGCCGCGAATGCAGTCGGCAGTCGCTCCGATGCCGATCGCGCGCAGGCGGAGCTCGATGCATCGCGTGCACGACTCTCCTCACAGACCGATCAACTCGCAACCGCGCAGCGTCAGGTCGATCTGCAGAAACAGAATCTCGAAGACCTGATCATTCGCGCGCCGTTCGACGGCATCGTCGTGTCGAAGGATGCGCAGCCCGGCGAAATGATCTCGCCCGTTTCCGCGGGCGGCGGGTTCACGCGCACGGGCGTGTGCACGATCGTCGATATGGCGTCGCTCGAAATCGAAGTCGACGTGAACGAGGCATACATCCATCGCGTCAGTCCGAATCAGAAAGTCGAAGCGGTGCTCGATGCATATCCCGATTGGAAAATCCCCGCGCACGTGATCACCGCGGTGCCGACCGCCGATCGTCAGAAAGCCACCGTGAAAGTGCGCATCGCTTTCGATCAACGCGACGCGCGCATCCTGCCGGACATGGGCGTGAAGACGTCGTTCATCACCGACGATGCGAATGCCGTGGCGTCGACGCAGATCGAGATCCCAAAGTCCGCGATTCGTCGTGATGGCGAGCAGGACATCGTGTTCGTCGTGAAGGAAAAGAAAGCGGAACGCCGCGCGGTGAAAGTCGAATCGTCGACCGGTGAGAACGCGCGCGTACTCTCCGGTTTGTCGGAAGGCGAACAGGTCGTGGTCGAAGGTCCGCCCGATCTCATCGATGGCGACAACGTGAAATTGAAAAAAGACAGTGGAGCGGCGAGCTCTTAGCTCGCCATTCGTTCAAACAACCGGCGGGCTGAGAGCCCGCCGCTCCACAAGAGAAGGAGCTAACCAATGTCCCAGCCCCTCGTTCGTCTCTCGAACGTCGACAAACTCTTTCGCCGCGGTTCGGAGGAAGTGAAAGTCCTCACGAATCTGAGCCTGCAGATCAATGAAGGCGAGTTCCTCGCGCTCATGGGTCCGTCGGGCTCCGGCAAATCGACACTGCTCAATCTCCTCGCGGGACTCGATCGTCCATCGACCGGAGCGATTGAGATCGCCGGGCAGCGCGTCGATTCGCTGAATCGCGGGGAGCTCGCGAAGTGGCGCTCGCGTCACGTCGGCTTCGTCTTTCAGTTTTACAACCTGCTGCCGGTGCTCAGCGCGGAGCGCAATGTCGAGCTGCCGCTGCTGCTCACGAATCTCTCCGCGTCCGAGCGCAAACGTCACGTCGCGACGGCGCTCGAGATCGTTGGTCTCTCGCATCGCGCGAAGCACACGCCGCGCACGCTTTCCGGCGGTGAGCAGCAGCGCGTCGGCATCGCACGCGCGATCGTCACCGATCCAACGCTCATCCTCGCCGACGAGCCGACCGGCGATCTCGATCGCAAGAGCGGCGACGGCATTCTCGATCTGATGCAGGCGCTCAATCGCCAGCACAACAAGACGATCGTGATGGTCACGCACGATCAGCATGCCGCGAATCGCGCATCGCGTCGTCTGTACATGGTCGACGGACAACTCTCTGACGAGATCGCCGCATGAAATACGTCGGACTTGTTCTCGCAAACTTGAAGCGCCACAAGTTGCGCACCGCGCTGACGATCGCATCGATCTTCGTCGCATTCATCCTGTTCGCGTACCTCGGCGCCATCCGCAATGCATTCCGATTCGGCACGAGCGTCGCGGGCGCGAATCGTCTCGTCGTGCGCCATCGCGTGTCGCTCATTCAACCGCTGCCGCAGAGTTACGAACGCCGCATCGAACAGGTCAACGGCGTCGACGATGCAAGCGAACAGGCATGGTTCGGCGCGACGTATCAGGACAAGCAGACGTCGTGGGGCCAGGTCGCGGTGAATCCGAACGAGTTCTGGGCGATGTATCCCGAGATCGTTCTGCCGCAGGCGCAGAAGGACGCATTCACGAAGACGCGCACCGCGGCAATCGTCGGACGCACGACCGCGAATCGCTACGGCTGGAAAGTCGGCGATCGCATCCCGCTCAAGGCCACGTATCTCGTGCCGAAATCCGGCAACACGTGGACGTTCGATCTCGTCGGCATTTACGACGGTCAGTACAAAGAGACCGACACGACCGGGTTCTACTTCCGTCACGACTACATGGATGAAAACCGCCGCTACGGAAAAGGCAACACCGGCTGGTACGTGATCCGCGTTCAAGACCCGAAAGATGCGGAGCGCGTCGCGCGCGACGTCGATGCGTTGTTTGCAAACTCGCCCGCGGAAACGAAGACCGAAACCGAGAAGGCATTCATCAAAGGATTCGCGGAGCAGATCGGCAACATCGGCAAGATCGTGCAGGCGGTTCTCGGCGCGGTGTTCTTCACGATCCTGCTCGTCGCCGCCAACACGATGGGACAGGCGGTGCGTGAGCGCACGAACGAGATCGGCGTGATGAAAGCGATCGGATTCAGCGACGCGAAAGTGTTTTCGTTCGTGATCATCGAATCGCTGGTGATCGCGATCATCGGCGGC
>JBQCJC010000352.1:0-21578 GCA_051953135.1 Thermoanaerobaculia bacterium
TTTTTTGGGGGTGGGTAGGTCCGGGGTTATCGACGAGTGCGTTGGTGTGTGGGTGGTCGTTGAGGGCTTTCGCTGGGGCGCGAACGATCGCATCGACTTCATTCGGTGTGAACGACGGCGTGCCGTTGCATGCGACTTGTGCGAGTGGCGGAAGCGCGCAGGATGGAGGCTCGGCCGTGACTTTCGTGACTGGCGGCGGCGGAGCGGGTGTGCGAATCGCGCGATGGCGCGGTGCGGCGGTTGCGGTGATGGCGAGAAAAAGCGCGAGGACGAACGGAGCGCGGCCTTCCAGGCCGCCGGAGCGCGGGCTTCGAGCCCGCGAGGATGAGACGCGGACTGGAAGTCCGCGGTCCGGCGGGCTGGAAGCCCGCGCTCCGCTTCTTCTCATATCTGGTACACGAACGTCGCGGCGTTGTCGCCGAGGACGAGCGTGTCTCCCCGTTTGAGCTGCACTTCGGTGATGCGTTGTCCGCGCAGGAACGTGCCGTTCGTCGAGCCTTCGTCGATCGCCCACACGCGCCCGTCGCGCGGCACGATGCGCAGATGCCGCTTCGATACTTTGCTGTCCGGCACGACGATCTTCGCGAGCGACGGATCGCGTCCGATGTAGAAGCCTTCGTCATCGACGATGAATCGCTGCCCTTCGAGCGGACCGCTCGTGCAATGCAGCATGCCGAACCACTGCACCATCTCCGTGCCGCTGCCTGACGATTCCGAAAGCTTGGGCAGTGCGACGCTGTCCGCGATCGTGGCAGACGGATTCGGCGGTGCCGGAGGCGGCGCGGGCGCGGGCGCAGGTGCAGGCGCGAGATCCGGCGGCGCCTGTTTCGCGATCTTGTCCGTGATTTTCTCCGGCGTCATCGCGGGGATGCGCGTGGTCGGCGTCACCGGCGAAGGCGGCGGCGCAGCTCTCTCCTTCGGCGGCGCCGCAGGCCGCTCCGGTCGCATGCGCTGATAGAGCGCGATTCCCACCGGGATCAACACGACCAGCAGGAGAATCACGATCACAGCGAGCAGGATCCCCTGCAACATTCGCCCTCCGCCTCCAAGCCCGCCGCTGCCCGCGGGAGCGAGCGACGCCGTCATCAATGGTCTCTGTGGAAGGAAATGATACTCGTGACACGACACGCATGTGCTCGCGGCCTGCGTGGTACGCCACGTTTTCGCGTGGCAGTCTGTGCAGTTCGCGCGCCTCGGCATCAGCACATCGCTCGTCGCGACGCTGCCGTGCGCGTCATGACACTTCTCGCAATTGATGCTGCGATGACTGCCGTGCGTGAAGCGCGCGTGCGTGAGCCACTGCGTTGGAATGACCGGCGGCGTCACGGCGAGACGCGCGCCCTGGCGCTGAATGTCGTGGCACTGTTTGCACTTCGTCTTGATGACCTGCTCGGCATTGAGCACCGCACGCTCGTCGGGCGCGATGCGTTTGCGCGCCGTGAGAATGCGGCGCACTTCCGCGGCCGATTTGCCGGCGATATCGCGATCGCCCGAGTACGTCGCGAGCACGAATCCGTAGACGATGCCGGGATCGCCGCCGTGCGGCACTTCCGCGAGCGGAAAGCGCGCGTCGAACGTGAGCTTGTGGCAGCGCTGGCAATGCTGCTCGAAATCGATCGCGACCGGATCCGTTTTGCCGCGCACGGTCGCGAGCTCGTGGCAGTTCGTGCACGCAAGCACTTCGCGTCTTCCCTGCGCGTTGAACACGCCTTTCGCGGCGAGATGCAATCGATGGTTGAAGCGCAGCGTGTTCGCGTCGCGCGGATACGTGAGCTCGGGGTGCGAATCGCCGAACGACGCGATCTTCGCGATGCTCGCAAAGTCGTAGCGATTGCCCGCGAATTTCTGCGAGACCGTTGCAACCTTGATGTGCTGCGTGAGATCGGCGTGACAACGCGTGCATGTCGTATCGCCGATCGCCGCGAGCTTCGTCGCGCCGCGATGCTCCGCATGACATGCGAAGCAATCGGGCGGATCTTTCTCGAGCGTCGCATGCGGTTGTTGCGGATGACAGTCGAGGCACTTCGTGCTGACGACGCTCTTCCACGGCGTGTGACACGCATCGCAATCGTTCGCAACTTCCGGATGCCGTGAATGCGCGGACGACAATCCGCCGGGCATGAACGCGCGCTGGCGTTCGGGCTCGATCACCGCGCCGATCACTGCGAGCGCAACGATCACGAGCAGCGCGGTGAGGCTGACTTTCGTGAGCCACACGCGATGCAATCGATACGCGCTCGCGTAATCGAACTTGCGCGCACGCACGACTTGCGCGCCGGGCGTGACGATCGCGACTTCATGTTCTTCTTCGACGAATGCGGATGCCGCGACGCGCGTCGGCTCGACGCGCAGGAACAGCGGCTTGCGCGGCTCCGCGATTTGAATGTCGATCTTCAGATCGCCGATCTCGATCGAGTCGCCTTTCGAAAGACGCGCACTCTCGACCGGTTTGCCGTTCACGTACGTACCGGTGATCGAGCCCTTGTCGGTGATGAGATAGCCGGCAGCATCGCCTTCGATCGTCGCGTGCTCGAGCGCGACCGCGGGATTCTCGGACCGAAGATCCTGATTCGTGCCGCGGCCGATACGCAGCACGTCGCGCGAGATCTGCGTGAGCGTGAGATTGCGCCCGGCCACGCGCTGAATCAGGAACGTCACCATGGCAGACGTCCGTAGTAGAAGACTGCGCCGATATGCAGCGCGGCGAAGACGAGTAGCGCGATCGTGAACGGCACGTGGATGTAGAGCCAGAACTCGAGGACGTTTTTGTATCGCTGCTGATAGATCAGTCGCAGGAGGAGCTCTCTGCGTTGCCGCGAGATGACGAGCATCTGTCGCAATTCTTCCTGCTCGTCTTTCGGAACGATGGCGATGAGGCGCGCCCAGTCGCTCGAGTCCTGTGCTTTCTTCCGGCCGAGTCGCGAGAGCAGCAATCGCCAGCCCGCGAGTCCGCGCGGCTGCGTCTGTTTCAGCAGTTCATCGTAGATGCGTTGAAACGCGGCCGAACGCCCGGATGCGATGCGCGCCATCGAGCGCGCGAGTTGATTGAGCTGATCGGAGATCTCGCTGACCGTCAGTTCGCTTTCGACTTCGGTGAGCATGCGCGGCACGGTCACGTAGAGGATCGCGCCCGCAACCCCGCTCGCGACGACGATCGCGACGAGCACCAGCGTCGTCACGGCGATCTTGTCGTTGAAGCGCATGCCGGTGTGAAAGAGCAGAATCACCAGCACGAGCAGGCCGAGGTAAATGTGCGATTGCAGCCATTGCTCGAGCGTGCCGAACGTCGAGCGATACCACCGCTTGCGAATGCCGAAGAACGCGAGCAGCAGAATGAGCGCAGTGCCGGCGATGCCGTATGCGATGCCGTACGTCGAGCCGCCATGCGGAAACTCGCGCGACGCGTAGCGGTAGTAACTCACGCTCACCGCGATGAGCAGGAGGACGAAGATGCGCCGCCAGAGAATGCCGCTTCGTGCGATGGCCATTGTTGATTGAATTGAAAATTGAGAATTGAAAATTGAAAAAGGTCGTCGTGATCGTTCCGACCTCGGGTTTCAGCAGAGGATCCCTCCACTCGCTTCGCTCGGTCGGGATGACACGATGGCGCGCGCTTCGCGACGGCCGCTTTCAATTTTCAATTCTCAATTTTCAATTCGCGCTCACCTCTCTCCCCGTGAAATCACCAGTTCCTCCAACGTCTCTCGATACTGCTCGGGCGTGAGTCGGATCGCCGCGCCGGTCGGGCAGCCGCGCACACATGCGGGGCCACCGCGAATGTCGCGACAGAGATCGCACTTCACCGCGACGGTTTGTTCGACGTCCGCTTTTTCTTTTTTGAAGAGCGACGAGACCCACGAGAACAAACTCTTCCTCGGTTCTTTGTGAACCATGAAGATGTTGCCGTAGGGACAATTGCGCTCGCAGTTGCCGCAGCCGATGCAGTTGCTCTTGATGTACACCTCGCCGCGCGGATCGCGCGCGATGGCGTCGGGCGGGCAATCGAGCATGCACAGCGGGTTCTCGCATTGCCAGCAGGAGTTCGGCGCGAGGAGGTTGTAGAGCTTGATGCCGGTGAGCGAGAGGCGCGCCTGTCCATCGTGATGCACGCCTTCGCACGCGGAGATGCAGTTGCCGCAGCGAATGCAGCGATGTTCGTCGATGAGCAGCGTCTGCGTACCCATGACGACCTCTTCGCGAATGAGATCGCCGAGGATGTTGCCCGAGCCTGGTGTGGCTTCGGCGATCAATCCCGCAATGCGCCGCTCTTCGAGCTTGCGCAGCGGCGCATCGCGCAACTCCGGATGCGCATTGAGAAAATTCACGAAGTCGCGCTTCGAGAGTTTGATGAGATCCGTCGGAAAGATCGTGGTGACGGTCGCGGTGCGCGCGGCATCGGAGAAGAGCGCGGCCTCGCCGAAGAAGTTGCCGGCGACGAGATACGACAGCACCACTTCCTTGTCGCCCGACTTCTTCGCGATCTTCACCATGCCGTTGCGAATCAGATAGAACGCGTCGGCGGGATCGCCTTGCCGAAAGACGACTGCGTCTTTGCCGAGCGTCCCGACAATCGCTTTGTCCACCAGCTCGCCTAACAACGCCTCGGGCACGCCCGGAAACAGATACCCACCGAATGCGCGGAGTAGAAACGCCTGATCGACGAGTGCTTTCGCGCGCGGCGCATTCGCGAGCAGTTTGAGAATCGCTTTACGCGGAATCTCGATCATGCGCGTTTCGCCGATCGCTTTCGCCGATGCAGTGCGACGGCGTCCGGAGATGAGCGACATCTCGCCGAAGAAGTTTCCGGCAGTAAGCTCGGCGATCTTCGAATCGCTCGCCGATTGCTCCGCTTTGCGCGAGAGCTCGACGCGACCGGTGGCGATGACGAGAAAATCGTTCGTGTAGTCGTTCTGACGAATGATGGTTTCGCCACCGCGGTACTCGCGCACGCGCGTCGCGAGAAACGTCTCGCGCAGTTGCTGTTCATCGGCGGCGGCGAGCAGCGGAACGCGCGAACGAATCGAGGCGATGCGTTCGCGCACCGAGCCATCCCAGTACGGCAACCGCTCGCGCAGCACTGCTTCATCCGCGGGCTCGACTTCGCGTCCCATCAGATGCTCGATCACTTCCCAACCCTGGTTCATGCCGAGCTTGATGAGATCGCGGCCGCTCGCGGCGCCGATGAGAAACAGGCCGGGCACGCTCGATTCGTAAACGGGACTGAGGATCGGACGCGCATCGCTCGCATCACCGCTGTAGCGAATGCCGACCGCTTCGAAGAATTTGCGCGGCGGATCGGCGCCGAGTTTCAGGAAGAGCAGATCCGCGGGAACGCGCGTGACTTCGCCGCGCACATTGAGATCCGCGTAGCCATCGAACACTTCTTTGACGGTGGCGTTGAAGTACACGGTCATGCGACCCGCGGCCTGACGCGAGAGCACTTCGCGCGTGAGGATCTCGTTCGCGCGCGTGATCTCGGCGCCGCGCACGATGAGACTCACGCGATTCTCATCGCTGAGCGCGATCGCGATCTCGAGTGCGGAATCGCCGGCGCCGACGACGAGAATCTCTTCGTCGAGATGCTCGGCCGGATCGTTGAGCCGATACAGGACATGCGGCTGATCTTCGCCCGGACATCCGAGCTTGCGCGGGTTGCCCTGCGTGCCCATCGCCAGCACGACGTTGCGCGCGTTGTACTCGCCCCCCGCGGCGGTGCGCAGAAGGAAGCGATCGTTCTCGCGGCGCAGTTGCTTCACGTCGGCGTTGTATTCGACGTTCAGCGACTGCGCGTTCACGTACTGCTCCCACGCGGCGAGAATCGATTCACGCGAGCCGGCAGCGAACGGGAGATCGCCGCGCGACGGAATCATCACCGGCTCGGCCATGACGAACTTGCGCGCCTGATAATTGAAGATCGTGTCGCTGAGATGATCGGTGCGCTCGAGCAGAACGTACGACATGCCATTCGCGTGCGCGTGCGCGGCAGTTGCGAGTCCGGCGGGGCCGGAACCAACGATGGCGAGGTCGTACGTTTGCGAGGGCATGAAGTTCGATCTAAGCGAGTCGAACTTCCGGCTGCGTGACATCGCCGGTCTTCGATTCGCGCGCGAGGTTGAAGATGAGGATGATCTTGCCGATGCGAATGAGATCGCCGTCCGCGAGCGGCCGTTTCTCGACGACGCGCTCGCCATTCACGAACGTGCCGTTGCGACTCTGCAGATCTTCGACGGCGAAGCCTTGTTGCGTGCGCAGAATGCGTGCGTGATGCGAGGAGACACTGCCGTCCGCGATGGTGATGCTGTTGTCGGGACCGCGTCCGATGGTGTGCTCGGCGTCGAGCAGCGGAAACACGCGATCAGGTGCGCTGTCCGGCGTGAGCGAGCCGACGAGGGTGCGTTTGCGCGATGCGGTCGTTTTTTTCTGCGGCGCGGTTTGCTGCGCGACCGGCCGCGGTTCTTCGCGCACGACGAGCATGAGCCCGAGCTGTTCGAGGCGCTTCAGTTTCTCGACGAGATCGGGGCGCGGCACTGGCACGTCCGCGAGGAGCTCGCGAAACGTGCGGCCCGCGGCGATGCGAAAGAGAATCTTGAACTCGTCGGGCGTGAGGCTGATCTGTTGTTGCAACGCGGGATCATCGACGACGCGAAAGATTGCGCTTTCGGGATATCCACTCGCCTCATCCTCACGCCGTTTCGCTTCGGCGAACACATCCTCGAGCGTAAGACCGAGCGCCGTGACGTTCTCGGGTAATGCAGCGGAGTCGAGCACGGTGAACGAGCCCGCGTTCCATCCGAGGATCGCGATCATCACGTCGAGAGGCTCGGCGATCTCGCGCGATTCCGCCCAAAGAATGATGTCGTTTTGAAAAAGGACGCGTGCGCGTTTGCCGGCACTCTCGAAATCGATCGTGCCGCGAGCGCTGTCCGCGTCAGGGCGACGGCAAAGGAAGGTCAGGAGCTCTGCGACACGAAAGTGCCGCAGGCTCCCTTGAAGGATCACCTGCATGGTTGGGATGAGTGTAACTCTTCGACCGTAGTCGCCTCATCCCCACAACTCTTCGATCGGTGCGTACAACCCTTCACTCGCGAACGGCACGTACTCGAATCCGCGGCCCAGCGGATCGTCGTTGCGGATCTTCGTGTAGTCGATCCCGAGCGCCGAATAGATCGTGCAGGTCACGTCTTCGGGACGCACGTCGCGCTGCGCACTCCAGCCGTACTCGATCACATTCGCGCCGGTGGCGTCGGTCTTCCCGATCGCGCGACCGCCTTTCGTTCCGCCACCCGCGAAGATGACGCTGTTGCGAAGGAAATGATCGCGACCGCCCTGTCCATTCAGCGGTCCGACGGTTCGGCCGAATTCGCTGGCGATGACGATGAGCGTTTCATCGAGCAGGTTCGTTGCATCGAGATCCGCGAGCAGCGCGCCGAGTGCAGCATCGAGCTCCGCGCTTTGCGCGTAGATCGATTGCGCGGCGTCTTTGTCGTAGATGTCGGAGTGATGATCCCAGCCGCCGAGGGTGACTTGCACGAAACGCGTGCCCTTGTTTGCGGCGACGAGATTGCGCGCCACCACGAGTGAATCGCCGAACGACGTCGCGCCATAGCGCGCGTGCTCCGCGTCGTCGTACGTGAAGAGCGCGTTCACGCCTGGCGCTTCCATCAGCGTCTTCGCCTGATCGTAGAAGTCATTCATGTCGAGCGACGGCTTGCCGAGCGCGCCGCTGGTGCGATTCGCATCGAGCTTGTGCAACAGATCCCAGCGCCGCGTGAATCGATCCGCGCCTTCGGGATGCGATAGCGTGGAGAGTCCGCTCTCATCCGTCGTCACGCCGAATGGCGCGTACTTTGCGGGCAGGTAGCCGCATGTCGGAATCGAGCCCGCGTTCAACGCGATGAAGCCGGGCAGCACGTCCGCGGGCGTGCGCGTCGATTGCGATTCGAGCGCAATCACCGCGCCGATGTGAGGAGCGATTGCGCCTGTCGCACCGCCGGGATTGCGCGCAATCTGCGCCCACACTTGTCCGAGTTGATGTACCGCGGCCCACGACAACGCGCTGCGCACGATCGTGAGTTTGTCGAGATGCTCGCCGGTTTTCGGCAGCAGACCTTGCGGCCAGCGCAAATCGCCGTAACTCGTCGGCGCGAGATCGCCTGGCGTCCACGATCCTTCCTTCAAATCCCAAAGATCCGTTTGACTCGGTGCGCCCGGAAGAAAGATGAAGATCACGCTTTTCGCGCTGTTGCGCAGCGTGGCGTTGGAAGTCGTGGTCGATGCGAGCAACAGATTCGGATCGAGCACGTCCGCAAAGTACGACGCGACGAGCGACGTACCGGCGATGCGAAAGAAATGACGTCGCGAGAAGCTCATACGAACAGGAACTCCACGGTGTTGAGCAGCGCGAACTGCAGGTCTTCGGTGCGCTCGGCGAGCGCGCCGCCTTTGAGATAATCGATGGCGGTGGTGCGCTCGCTTTGCGTCGGTTTGCGCGACAGCGTCGCGAGATAGAGCTTGTCGACGATCGTGCCGGGATCATTGGTCGTCGCGAGCAGTTGCTGCACGGTCGACTGATTCGCGCGACGCGCTCGCTGCGTGACGATCGGATCGTTCATCAGCGAGAGTGCCTGCGAGATCGCACCGTCGTTCGTGCGCAACACGTCGTCGCGATTGCCACGACCGAAGTTGTTCATGAAAACGCCGCCGGGCTGCCGTCGTCCTTCGAGCGGATCGGGCAACTGAATCGCTTTCGAGACTTGTCCCATGCCTTGCACGTTGAAGCGAAACGGCACCGCCGTCGCGCCGGCAATCGCATCGAGCAACACTTCGGCGCTCAGTCTTCGCGGATTGCGACGCGCGAAAAAACTCACGTCGGGATGCGCACCGTTGTATTGCGCGGAACGCTGATACGCATTCGACAGCGTGATCGTGCGAAGCATCGCGCGAAGGTCATAGTTCTTCGCGATGAAGTCGGTCGCGAGATCTTCGAGCAATTGCGGATGCGATGGTTGCGTGTCGAGCTTCGCGAGATCGAAGGCATTCAGCGGCTCGACGAGCGCGGTGCCGAACATCTCCTTCCAGAGATAGTTGACGCTGGCGCGTGCGAACTGGCGATCGGCAGTGAGCATCCGCGCATACGCCACGCGATACGGCTCGCCGATCCGCGGAGTCTCACCCGTCGTGAGAAATGCGGGCGTGACGAAATCGCCGTTTGTCGTCGGAGTGCGCGGCGATTTGTTGCCGTCGGTGGTGTTCAGTCGATACGTGCCGAGAGGATTCGTGGCGATGTCGAAGCTGATGATGTTCGCGTTCGGGTTCGCGGGATCGGTGTAGCGCACACCGCGCGTCGTGGTACGCGAGAAGAACGCGGCCATCTTCCAGAAGTCTTCTCGCGTCTTGCCGCGCAGGTACCAGTTCACGAGCTCGAGGTGGCCTTTGCCGTCGTGACACGAAAGGCAGAGCAGCGGGATGCCGAGAAACTTTTCCGCGGAGTGCGCGGCGAGATTGTCGAACGTGTCCTGCGGCGGGCCGTTGCGTTGAATCTGCCGCACGATGTAATTCGAGACGCCGCTCTGAAACGAATTGCCTTCGCCGGAGAGCACTTCGCGCACCATCGCGTCATACGGTTTGTTCGCCGCGATCGAGTTGCGAATCCACGTGTAGTACACGTTGCGGCCGAGGTAGTACTCGCGCACATTTGCGGATGCGGAGACGTTCTGCACGAGATCGCCAAACCACAGCGTCCAGCGATCGGTGAACGCATTCGATGCGAGAAGCGCATCGATCTTCTTCGCGCGTTTGTCGGACGACTTGTCGGCGACGAACGCTTCGACTTCCGCGGCGGACGGCAACGTGCCGGTGAGATCGATCGTGATGCGCCGCAGGAATTCTTCATCGCCGGCAATTGCGGCGGCGGCGATGTGATTCGCTGCGAGCTTCGCGTCGATCTCGCGATCGATGAAGCCGGTGCTGCTCGGAATGCCTACGGCGCGGCGGCTGGGAGGATCGGCGCCGCGCTAAACGGTCGGGACGAGAGACAGCGTCCCGATCAGGATCAACGACAGTATCCGTTTCATGATGTCGAATGGACGCGCGCCGGGATTCGCGCGTTTACACGCTTTACAAACGGACGCGCTCGTAATCGTGAAGCTTGCGAATGTCGACGCTGATCGTGCCGTCGTTCTTCGGCGGATTGAACATGCTCGAGAATCGCGCGCCCCACACGACCTCCGCGGCTTTGTACGACGTGCGCGTGTGCACGGTCTGCGAGAACGTTTCGTCGAATCCGTTGAGCAGAATCAGGAACTCGGCATCGCATTCGACGAGTTCCTCGCCTGTCCAGTCGGCGAGCGGACTGCCATCGTCGATCGGATGCACGATGGTCCACGCGAGCGGAAAGAAGACGACGCTCTCGCGCTCCAGCGGCAGATTGAGAAACTCACGATCGGACGCGGTCGCGCCATCACGTTTGCGGCGGCTGAGCAGCACTTTCGCTTCGAGATCGACGAGCTGGTTGCTACGCTGATTGACGATGCGAAACATGAACGCGCGTCCGCCGCGGTATGGCGCGATGACGGCGTTCTGGCTGAAGACGACGTTCGCGACAGGCCGCGAGAATCGCGCGAAGGAAATGCCGGCCATGACTGCAACGCCGACGAGACCGATCAGAGTCTCGAGCGTCACGACGACGTTCGCGGAAAGCGTGGCCGGTGCAATGGTGCCGTAGCCGATCGTGGCTAGTGTGTGAACGCTGAAGAAGAATGCTTCGGTGAATCGTCCGGCGATTTGTTTCGCGTGCACGCCGGCGAGCGCGTGGTCGCCGAGCGAAACGTAGATCACGGCGAACATGGCGTTCGCGAGGAGATACGCGCTGACGATGATGCCGAAGAATTTCGGCCAGGAGATGGTCAGCAGATAGTGATACGCGGAGAGCGATTCCCAGAAGCGCAGGCCTTCGCGGCGAACGTTGAATGTGCCGTCGCGATTGAGCAAGCGCCTGCGGCTTTCGCGCGCGACGACGGAGCCGAATCCGAGGTCGGAGTTGAGGTCTTCCATCGCGGGACGCGCGGTGCTTTTCGACGCGATCGACTCGTCTACCGCAGACATGGCTCCATGCTACCGGTGTGTGCTACAAAGCCCAAATGCCGGAACCACTCAGCATGGAGTCCTTCGAGCCGCATGTCGGTACCAGCTTCTGGGCGGAGTTCCCGAACGGCGCGAAGGTGGAATTGCGTCTGGTGCGCATGGCGAAGGTGATGGAGAGCGAGGCGGCGAATCTCGAGCGGCATCCATTTTCGCTGTTCTTCATCGGCCCGAAGAGCTTTCTGCTGAAGCAGCACACGTATCACGTGACGCATGAGCAGATGGAGCCGCTGGATGTGTTCCTCGTGCCGGTCGCGAGTCACGCGGAGACGTACGAGTACGAGGCGGTGTTCACTTAGCTCGAGGGCGGCGTCCAGCGCATCAGGTAATAGACGCCGTTGGTGTCGACGTGCTTGAAGCCGAGACGCTCGTAGAGGCGCAACGCGGGATTGAAGCCTTCGACGTGAATCGTCACGGCCTTGCCTGACGCCGCGCCGCGCTGCAGTACGTCGCGCAGCAGTTTGGTTCCCACGCCCGTGCCTCTCGCTTCAGGCAACAGTGCGATGTCGACGAGTCGGAGCTGATCTTTCCATTCGTCGATCCACAACCGGCCGACGGCGCGGCCATCGCGCTCGATGATGTTGCGCTCGCAGGTCGGGTAATGGATGCGGTAATGCTCGTACTGCGCGGCGAATTGCTGATCGAGAAACGCGGCCTTCTGTTCGTCGCTGAACGGAAAGCGTTCCATCTCCTCGGCGCGCGTGGAGCCGTAGAGATATCGCATGAAAGCGTAGTCAGCGTCGGTGGCGGGACGAAGAGTGATCGCGCCGCCCACGACGCGATCACTCGAGACAGGATGAAGATTCACAGTCACTCGGCAGCGTAGTCGACGCCAACCACGAAGTGCTCGAACGGAGCCACTTCGCCAGCGCCGTTGACCAGTGCACGGCGACCATTCGCCATTCCGATCGTGTACGACGACCACGATGGATCGGCGTCGGTGTCGAAGACCGGGACGATGACGTAGTAGCCACGAGTGAGCTTGATGCTCGCATCGTTCTGGAGGCCGAATTCCACCGGGATCTCGATCATTTCGTTTGCCACGCCGACCATGGCATCACGGCGCGAGAGATCTCGCGACGGGGCACCGGTCTCCGCTCCGATGGTCAGAGAGAGACACTGCAGGTCGTCGATGGGAACGGTGAACGAGACGGCGTTTCCCTGACATCCAGTGGCACGGTTGCATCCCCACGCGAGGTACGGTGCGGTGAGACGCTCGGCGCCTTCGAAGTACGAATGGTTGACGAGCAGTTCCACGCCGCGACGCGAGAGCGGATCGGCGGGAGCCCCACTCGCGCCGGACACGGAAACACGCGCACCACGACTGATGAATGCGCCGTCGCCTGCGGGAATCGATTCTGCGGCGACGAGCGTCGCGTTCTCTTCAAAAGAAGCGAACCCGATCACGAGTCTTCTCGGCTGCACAACCGCCTCGGTGGCAGCGAACAGCCTCGGGCCGACCGTCGCGGCGGCGACCACACACGTCGACGACGCGATCAAAAACTGGCGCCTTCCCATGAGGTGGCGATTGGACATGATGTACTCCTTAGTTTTCTCTCTCTCTCAGTCGCGGGGAAACCAGGAAGAACATAACACCGCTTACGTACGCGGCGGGAACACGCCCTGTAGTGCGATGCAGAAATAGAACGTCAGATAGGGCTGCATGTTGTTATGAGGCTGATCGCCGCCTGCGGGAGCGAGAGCCTGTGGAGACAACGACGTCAGCGCGCCGGGCGTATGGTACTGGCTGATGTTGATGCCGGTAGCAAGAAGCACACCCTGAGGGCTTTGGGAAATACCGTCTGCCTGCGAGCAGGTCAGGCCGTGGCTATGGGAAGGAATCTCGGATTCGAGCAGCGACACGGTTTCGCTGCCGCCGGTCTCGCCGAGATCGTGCAGTGACAGGCCGGGACCCTGTCCGGGATGCATCGGTGCACGCCCCTGCAGGTCCGGCAGTGCGAAGTTGGACTTGCCGTTTCCGCCGTACGTGGTGCCGAGCAGCGAGAACAGCGCCGTGTTCTGCGACAAGGGAAGCAACTGCCCGTCGCACCACGCCCAGCCTTTCGGGGCGAAGTTGAACGGGAAGATTCGGATTTCAGCAACAAATGGATCGGCCATTTCAGTCTCTCCTCTCTTCGTGCATCACTCGCGGTAACTCCACCGACTCCTATGTCGGACTCGGGAAGATGCCGAAGAGCGAGATGATGAAATCTACACAGAGATACGGTTGGAAGTTCGTGTGTGGCTGCGAACCACCAACGGGACTAATCGACGAAGCATTCAGAGTCGAAAGCGGCGCGTCCGTGCCGTACGGGGTCTGCGTCGAGAGCGGCGCCAGGCCGACGACCAGATTCGTGGAAGGCGCCGTTGCACTGGCGGCATTCAACGTGGCCAATGCCGGATGGGAGTGCGCGGGAATCTGACTGACCGTGAGCGTGATCTCTTCCGCACCTCCGGTTTCCGCGAGAATGAATCCGTTCCCCTGGTGCAGAGGAATGCGTCCACGCAGATCGGGAAGCGCGAACGTGCTCTCGCCGTCGCCGCCGTAGGTGGTACCGATCAACTGGAAGAGCGTCTCGTTTTCCGAAATCGGCAAGAGCTGCCCTTCGCAAAACATCCAGCCCGCCGGCGCGAAGTTGCCGGCGAACATGCGAATTTCTCCAACGTATGGTTGTGCCATCGCGTTCTCCCTCCTAGGTCGCGCTCGGGAAGATGCCCTGCAGAGCGATGCAGTAGCTCAGTGTCAGGAACGGTTGCATGTTCAGGTGCGCCTGAGATCCGCCGACGTTCGCAACCTGATTCGGCGCCATGGCCACAAGGTTGGCGGCCGCGCCATACAGGTTTGCACCGGCGCTCTGCGCCAGCATCACGGTGTTGCTCGCGGTACTGGTGTCAGACAGCACTGTCGTCGCATTCAGCACGTGGGTGTGCTGCGGTAACTCGGCGATCGAAAGCGTGTGTCCCTGCTCGCCTCCTCTTTCCCCAAGCGTGTGGCCGGAACCGACATGGATGGGAACGCGTCCGCGCAAATCGGGCAGCGCGAAGTTGACTCGCCCGTCACCGCCGAACGTGGTACCGAGCAACGAAAACAGTCCCTGATTCTGATTGATCGGCAACAACTGTCCGTTGCACAGCGCCCATCCTTTCGGCGCGAAAACGAAGCTCATGATCCTGATTTCCGAGAGGAATGGTTCTGCCATCGGTTTCTCCTTCTTCCCCCTTGAGTTGGTGATCTACGGCGTACAGGAAGTGAATCCCGTGGTTGCGGACAGAAGCAGCGTTCCGCCACCAGCGGGGTTGAGTGAATCGACGTAATTCTCGACGGTCGGTGTACCGGCCGGCGACGGAGCAAGTCCGTTGATGCCGAACGCATTGATGACCGTGGAGACGCCCTGCTTGCGGAGACCGATGCCCGTCGTACCACCGCTTCCCGCGCTGGTGTTGCCCGAGATGGCGATGCAAACCGAATCGTTGACCGAAGTGGGATTGCCGGCGTCGATGCGAATGCCCTGGCGTACACCAGTGAGCGGAGCCGCGACGACGTTGTTGAGAACACGGAGTTTCAGGTTGCCTGTGGCGCCACGCGCAACCGCAAGGATGCCGTTGCCATCGACTTGACTGATGCTGTTGCCGGAGATCGTCCACGAGAGCGCCGGGGTATCAGCGCTCGTGAACGTCAGGCCGGTACCACCGGTGATGCCGTTCGCGCCGATGCTGTTGTTCGCCACGATCACGTTGTTCGACGTGGTGGCCGTCACATTCGCAAAACCGTTCGCGCCAACAGCGATGACGCTGCCCACAACATTGCCCAGCGGATTCGCGACGGTGCCATTGCCGCTGATGTCGAAGTTGCCCTGACCACGCCCCGAAACGGTGGCGAGGATGGCGTTCGTGCTCATGCGAACCGCCGCACTCGCACCACGGATCGTGTTGCCGGTGATGCTGACGATGTCGGTGCCGCTTCCCGCGACGCCGACCGTACCCGGCGCGCCAGCGAGATTGCTATTGCCGCCCGACACCTGAATGCCACCACCCGACGGGAAGTTACTGACGGTGTTGTTCGCCAGCGTGGCCTTCGTCAGATTCGAGACGGTCGTTGCACTGCCGAGAGTCTGAACGCGGATACCCGAGCCCTTCGACGTCGCCGTCGACGTGCTGCTCGTGATCACGTTGTTGGACACGTTGATGCTGCTGATCGTGCCGTTGAAGTTCAGCACGTCGATGCCGTGCCACAACGCATTTGTCAGCGTGTTGCCGGTGATCGTCACGACGCCGGAGAGGTTGCGCTCCGTTCCGCTGCTGAAGGCGTTGAACGCGATGTTCGAATCGTCCGCCGCCGTGCCTGACGCATTGATCGAACCGTTCGTGAACGAGAAGTTATCGACGCCGGTACCTTTGATACCGCTGCCGGCGGTGTTTGCGATAGTCACGTTGTTGAACGCCGGTCCGGTTGTCGACGTCAGGAGCACGCCATGACCGGTCGTGTTCTGGATCGTGCCACCCGACGCGGCTGCACCAGTGCCGAGGACTTTCAGACCGCCGACGGATCCGGTGTTGTTGAGAACGATGCCGTTGGCGGCACCCGTTGACGACACACTGGTGAAGGTGAGATTCGCCGCACCGATCGTCGCATTGCTGACGGAGAGCCCGGTGCCCGCCGACGCGCTCACATCTCCACCCGCCGACGTGATCTGCAGACCCGTGGAGCCGGTGAAGAGTCCCGAGCCCGCGATCGATACGCCGCCGGTGGTGCCATGAGCAGTGAGCGAGCCGGCTGCGAAGTTGCCGCTCACGTTCGTGAAGACCACGGCCTGACTGCCGACCGGGTTCCCGCTGCTGCCAACGACAACTGTGCCACCGCTGACCACGTCGTACGATGCGGTCGCTGTATTCGCATCGAATTCCGCGTTCGAAATTCGGATGCCGTCCATTGCGGTATTGCCGTCGATTGTCACGTTGTTGAGGCTGACAACCTTCACTGTAGCAGGTGAAGTGGCGTCAATGCGAACTCCGTTTCCGCCGGTGGAAGTGACGGTCCCGTTCGAGAACGAAACAATGTTATTTCCGAGGTTGCCGGAGAAATCGAAGCCCGTACCGGTGGAAGTAATGATGTTGTTATTTGCAAGCACCGTAGTGCCGCTGGAACTACCAGCATTCACGTCGATGCCCTCGGCTCCCCCGCCGATCACGTTGTCGTAGATCGAGACCGTGCTCGCGGCGGAGAGGAAGACCGACGTCACGTCGATCGCGTTGCCCGCGGTGCTGGTCAGATTGAGGCCGGCGATCTCCGCGCTCACGCCCGGCACCGACACAACATCGCCGGAGTTGGTGACCGTCGGACGTGCACCCGCCGGAACGAGAACCGTCGGGCTGCCGTTGCCATTGAGGTTGTGCGGCAGGATCAGGCCAACGCCCTGACCCCAGAGCCGCTGTCCCGGCTCGAGCGTGATGCCGCCGCCGAAGGACGAGGTGTGGACGAAGATGTAGTCGTTCGCGTCGTCCGGATCCGAACCGCCGTTGAGCGGCGCGAAGTCATTGAACGGCGACGAAGACGTACCGTTGCCACCGGCCGGCGCCGCCGCGTTCACGTACCAGATCATCTCGTGGAACGTGATCGTCACGGTACCGTTCGCGCTCGCGGGCGCGCCGGCGGACGGCATGTCGGTAACGGTGTACTGGAACGTGCCGGTGACCGCACCAGGCGACGGCTGGAACGAGAACGTGCCGTTCGCGTTCAGCGTGACGGTGCCGCCAGTGACCGCGCAGACGAACGGAGCGGTCGTGTCGGCGCAACCGACGATGCCGGTAATCGCGAACGGATCGCCTTCGATCGAGTCGACATCGTTATCGAGAACACCGGTGCCGCTCGGAGTCGTGTCGCTGACGTTCGGAGTGGCGCCTGCGCCGAGGTCAACGCGAAGCTCGGTGTTGCCGAACGTCTCCCACGAATCATTGCCCGCGGACGGTGGATCGTTGACGCCGTTGATGGTGATCGTGAACGTCACGGTCGCGCTGGTGTCGACGCCGCCATTCGCGGTGCCGCCGTTGTCCTGCGCGTAGACCGAAACGGTCGCCGTACCGAACGCGTTCGGCGCCGGCGTGAACGTGAGCACGCCTGCCGCGTTGATCGACGGCTGCGCGCTGAAGAGTGCGTTGTTGTCGTTGGACGTCACGAACGCAACGGTCTGACCGGCTTCACCCGGACCTGCCGAGATTCCGGTCGCCCAGGCCGCGGAGTACGCGCCCGAGTCTTCGTTGACTGTGACATTGCCACCCGCGGTGAACGACGGCGCGTCGTTGACACCGTTGACCGTGATCGTGAACGTCTGCGTCGCGGACGTGTCGTCACCGCCGTTCGCGGTGCCGCCGTTGTCCTGCGCATAGACCGAAACGGTCGCCGTGCCGAAGACGTTCGCGGCCGGCGTGAACGTCAGCACGCCGCTCGCATCGATCGACGGCTGCACGCTGAAGAGAGCGTTGTTGTTGTTCGTCACGAAGAACGTGATCGTCTGGCCGGACTCATTGGCCGGGCCGGCGCTAATGCTCGTCGCCCACGCCGCCGAATACGCACCGCTGTCTTCGTTGACGCTGACGTTGCCACCGGAGACGAACGACGGTTCGTCATTGACCGGCGTGACGTCGATCGTGAACGTGACGGAGGCCGACGTATCGTCGCCACCATTCGCGGTGCCGCCGTCATCCATCAGATAGACGGTGACGGTCGCGGTGCCATTGGCGTTGAGCGCCGGAGTGAACGTGAGCACACCGCTCGCGTCGATCGCCGGTTGCGAGGCGAAGAGCGCGTTGTTGTCGTTCGAGACGACGAACGTCACGTTCTGCGTTTCGCCCGGACCGGCGTCGATTGCAGACGCCCACGCGGCGGAGTACGAACCGCTGTCTTCATTCACCGTCACGTTGCCACCGGCGGTGAACGACGGCTCGTCGTTGACGCCGTTGATCGTAACGGTGAACGTCTGCGACGCGGACGTGTCGCTGCCGCCGTTTGCGGTGCCGCCGTTGTCGGACAGCGTGACCATCACGTTCGCGGAGCCGAACGCATTCGTCGCCGGCGTGAACGTCAGATTGCCGCTCGCGTCGAGCGCGGGCTGCACGCTGAACAGCGCGTTATTGTCGTTGATGACGGAGAACGAAACCGTCTGGCTGCTCTCGTCCGCGGGACCGGCGCTGATGCTCGTCGCCCATGCCGCGGAGTACGCGCCGGAGTCTTCGTTGGCGGTCACGTTGCCGCCGCTGGTGAATGACGGAGTGTCATTGACCGCGGTGACGGAGATCGTGAACGTCTGCGTTGCGGACGTGTCGTCGCCGCCGTTGGCCGTGCCGCCGTCGTCCATCAGGTAGACCGAGACGGTCGCGGTGCCGTTTGCATCCGCGGCGGGCGTATACGTCAGCGTGCCGTTCGAGGCGACCGAAGGACCAGCCGCGAACAGCGACGGATTGTTGGAGGAAACGACGAACGTCAGCGCCTGACCGCTCTCGTTCGTTCCCGCGCTGATCGACGTCGCCCATCCGCTGACCGTCTGTGCGCCAGCGTCTTCAAGGACGCTCTGATTCGCACCGGCGACGAACGACGGCTCGTCGTTCACAGCGTTGATGTTGATCGTGCTGGTCTGCGGCGCGGATGTGTCGTTGCCGCCGTTCGCCGTGCCGCCGTTGTCGGGCGGGACCCTCGTGATGGTCGCGCTGCCGTACGCATTCGGCGCCGGAGTGAGGGTCAGCGTGCCGTTCGAGGAGAGTGCCGGCTGAACGCTGAAGAGCGTGTTGTTGTTGTTCGTGACGGTGAAGGTCACGGTCTGCGAAGACTCATTCGCCGGGCCCGCGGAGATCGAGGTGGCCCAGCCGGTGATGGTCTGCGCACCGGAGTCTTCGAACGCGTTGACGGTCGCACCGGCGAGGAATGACGGCGGATCGTTGACCGGCGCGATGGTGATGGTCACGGTCGCGTTGTCGGTGCCGCCGTTGCCGTCGTTCGCCTGATAGACGAACGAGTCGGTGCCGAAGTAGTTGAGGTTCGGAGTGTAGTTAACCGTGGCGGTCGTCGGGCCCGTTGGAACGACGGGACCGAGGGTGCCGTTGGCGGGAGGCGTGACGATGCTGAAGGTCAGCGGATCGCCATCGACGTCGCTGCCGCTCAACGTGATCGTCACGGCCGTGTCTTCGTTCGTCGACGCGGTGACGTCATTGGCGACCGGCGGCGTGTTGCAGGTCACGAGCGGCGGAGTGCCGACTGGGAGCGAAGGAGCCGCAGGCGAGCAAACGCCGGTGTGCGTTTCGGGAAAAACGCTCGTGGCGACGCCCATCACCGGGAAGCTGCTGCCGGTGGTGTTGACGGAGCCGCACGCGGTGAGAACGATCGAGCCCTGATCGGCGGGCGTCAGGCCGGAGCTCGAGCCGACCGGACGGACTTCGCCGAAGCCGTTCTGCCAGCTCACATTGCCGGAGTAGGAGCGAACGGCGATCGTGCCGCCGCCGCGATTCGGGTTGCCTGTGTTGAAATCGCCGACTGCACGGATGGAGGCGCCATCGAGATTGACGTTGCCTTTCGCGGCGATGTCGATCGAGCCGCCGGTGTCGCCGGAAGCGGTATGGCCATCGTCAATGGCGTTGCCGCTCATCGTGACGGTGTCGGTCACGGACACGACGCGAATGCGGCCGCCGTAGCTCTTGGAGTCATGCACGCCGGGCAGCGAGGTGACGGTGTAGTAGGTCGTGCCCGGACCATAGATCTCGATCGCCTCGGTTGCGAAGAGATCGATGCCTTTGTTGATTGCGGTGCCGGTCGGTGCGTCAGCGCGCACACGGCCCTTGCGGGTGCCGGTGGTGAGCGCGAGATCGCGACCGTCGATCAGGATGTCTTTGCCGGAGCGGATCGCCACGACCGCGGCGCTGTCCTTGCGCGACAGCGCGGCGACGAGACCGCGGACCACGATGCCGCAGCCGTCGAGCGTGACCGGGCCGGCGCCGTCCGTCTCGCCTTGCGAGACGACGTTCGCGTTCGGGCCGATGAGCAGCGCCGGCTCGGCGAATGTCGTCGAGGCGATGGTGATCGAGCCGCCGATCTGATTCGACGTGCCGCCATCGAGCACGGAGCCGGTGAGGCGCGTGGCGAGGATCGTGCGACTCGGTCCGGAGATGACGTTGCCGTCGATCGACACGCCGCCCGCTGAGCCGATGAGGATCGCGCCGCCGCGTGCGTTCGCCGCGCCGGAATCGATCGTCGTGCCCGACGCGAGCGCCACGCTGCCGGCAACGTTCGCGGTGATCGCGCCACCCGTCGAGCCGCTCGAGCTCTTCGACGCCGTCGACACGATCGCGTTGCCGTTCATGGCGAAGTTGCCGCCCACGGTCATCGTGATCGCGCCGCCGGTGCCGCTGCCGCTGCGATTCTCGGCGTACAGCGCACCACCGTTGTTGATGGTGAGATTGCCGCTGACGTTGAACGACATCGCGCAGGCGCTGTCGCCGCCGCCGTCGTCATTGCAGTTCACGACGCCATTGATGGTGAGGTTCCCATCATTGACGGTGAACACGCCGTTGACGGAGCCGTCATGGTCGCTCGCCGAGCCATCGAGAGACGCAAACGATTGCGTGCCGGAGATGGTGATGTCGTGAGCGAACAGTGCGGGGGTAAGGATTAGGACCAGAAAAGACAGCAGAAGCCTGACCGACAGGGATCGCATAACAAAGCCCCTCCGTGGGTGACTGCCAGGTGTTTCGAACGCTTGTTTTTGAGGACCTGCGAAATGGGAATCAGTTGATGCCCCGCGCCACCCGCGGGGATTGCGTCTGCGCAGTGGACCTGCCGCGAAACGGACTCACTGCCTCTCTCGGACGATGCCAGACAATTTAGCGTCAGTTGTGGCCGCACGCAAGCATTTACTTCGCGACTTGCGACTTGGCCATAAGTAGGTTTTTGTTGAGGTCTGTCGAGATAAAAAAAACGCCCTGCACAAATGTGCAGGGCGTTTCCTATATCCGTGTGGATCAGCGGAATCTTATGGATTCGAACAGTTCGTGAAGTTCGTCGTCGCTGAGATGAGGAGCGTACCGCCACCGGCCGGATTCAGGCCGTTGACGTAGGCTTCGATCCCCGGCGTAGCCGTCGCCGCCATTCCGTTGACTCCGAACGCATGAACGGTGTTGCTCGTCCCCTGCTTGCGCAGACCGATACCCTGCGTGCCGCCGCTGCCAGCGCTCGAGTTGCCGGAGATGTTGAGGCAGACATCGTCGTCCGTGCCGGCGGTGGTGTTGCCCGCGTCGACGCGGATACCCGGACGAACACCGCCAAGCGGCGCCGAAACCGTGTTGTTCTGGATCTTCGCCGTGAGGCTGCCGGTCGCGCCACGCGCAACAGCGAGGATGCCGTTGCCGTCCGTGTTGCTGATCACGTTGTTGTTGATCGTCCAGTTCATCGACGGTGT
>JBQCJC010000353.1:0-5314 GCA_051953135.1 Thermoanaerobaculia bacterium
AAGGAGGCCACTCTCCTACCCTGCCGGTACAAACTAAGATGCGCGACCATGCAATCCCCCACGCGCATCACGCGTGTCGACGGCGCCACCTCGCGCGAGGATGAAGATCTCCTCGTCGTCGAAGAACCGCTCGAAATCCGCCTCGGCGAGAAGCCTGTCTCCGTGACCCTGCGAACGCCCGGCGATGACTTCGATCTCGCCGCGGGATTTCTGTTCACGGAATCGATTCTGCGATCGAACGATGATGTTGCCTCGATCAAACACTGGGGCTCGCCGAATGTCGTACGCGTTTCGTTGCGCGATGGCGTGAAAGTCGATCTGCAGCGATTGCAGCGCCATTTCTATTCGACGTCGTCGTGCGGTGTTTGCGGCAAGACATCGATCGATGCGGTGCGCGTGCATACCACACCGATCGAGTCATCGATCGAGATCGTGAACGAGATCATCGCGTCATTGCCCAACATGCTGCGCGAACAACAGAAGACGTTCGAAGCGACGGGTGCGATTCACGGCGCGGGGATTTTCGATGCGCACGGAAAACTGCTGCGCATGCGCGAAGACGTTGGCCGTCACAACGCCGTCGACAAAGTCATCGGCTCGTTCTTTCGTGAAGGTCATTCACTCGCGAGTACGATTCTCTGCGTGAGCGGACGTGCATCGTTCGAGATCGTGCAGAAAGCGATCGTCGCGCGCATTCCCATGATCGCGGCCGTGGGTGCGCCATCGACGCTCGCGGTGGAGCTCGCGCGCGAATTCAATCTCAAGCTCGCGGGATTCGTGCGCGGCGGGCGCTTCAATCTTTACGCGTGAAGCTGCGCGCGCGCTCCACTTTCGCAACGCGCGTGAAGAACTCCGCGTACCACTGCGCGCGGCCGGCGCGCTGCGCTTCACCGTGTTCGGCGTGACGGCGCCAGTTCGCGATCGCCTCTTCGCTTTCCCAGTACGACACAGTGATGCCGAAGCCGTCTTCGCCGCGAACGCTTTCGACGCCGAGGAAGCCGGGCTGTTGCGATGCGAGCTCCACCATGCGATCCGCGGTGTCGCCGTAGCCATCGACGACATCGGTGCGCTGGTTCGTGAAGATGACGGCGTAGTACGGCGGCTCGGGCGTCTGTGCGAGTTTCGTCATCACAGGAACTTCGGATACTTCTTCGGCATCGCCTCGTGCATCAACTCGTACACGCTCGCGAAGATCGTCTCGCGATTCGGCTTCGACCAGTAGTCGCCATCGGAGCCATACGACGGACGATGTTCCTTCGACGCGATCGTGCGCGG
The DNA here is from genome assembly GCA_051953135.1 of Thermoanaerobaculia bacterium. Classification (GTDB taxonomy): domain Bacteria; phylum Acidobacteriota; class Thermoanaerobaculia; order Gp7-AA8; family Gp7-AA8; genus QHVT01. The sequence goes on from JBQCJC010000353.1 coordinate 1,276, forward strand.
CTCCGAGTCGAGCCACTCGTACGCGCCATCGCGCTCGAGCACGTTCTGCATCATGAACGCGCTCGCGCCGCCCGGCACGTCTTCATCGATGAACGCGACGCGATTCGTTTTGCGAATCGACTTCGCGATCGTGCCGGTGAGATCGAACGGAAGCAGCGTCTGCACGTCGATGACTTCCGCGTCGATGCCCATTTGCGACAAGAGCTCGACCGCTTCCATCACGATCTTGAGCGTCGCGCCGTACGACACGAGCGTCACGTCTTTGCCTTCGCGCAGAATCTCGGGAACGCCGAGCGGCAACGTCATCTCGCTGATGTTCGACGGGAGACGTTCCTTCGAGCGATAGCCGTTCAGCACTTCGACGACGATCGCCGGATCGTCGCCGCGCAGCAGCGTGTTGTAGAAACCCGCGGCCTGGGTCATGTTGCGCGGGACGCAAAGGTACATACCGCGCACGAGGTTGAGAATGCCGGCCATCGGCGAGCCGCTGTGCCAGATGCCTTCGAGCCGGTGACCGCGCGTGCGGATGATGACCGGGCACGCCTGACCGCCGGCCGAGCGCCAGCGCACGGTGGCGAGATCGTCGGACAGGATCTGCAGCGCGTACAGCAGGTAGTCGAGGTACTGAATCTCGGCGATCGGACGGAAGCCGCGCAACGCGGCGCCCATCGCCTGGCCGACGATCGTGCATTCGCGAATGCCCGTGTCCATCACGCGCCAGAGGCCGTACTTTTCCTGCAGGCCGAGGCATCCTTGATTGACGTCGCCGAGCTTGCCGACGTCCTCACCGAAGATGATGAGACGCGGATCGCGACGCAGTGCGTGATCGAAGCAGTGATTGAGGATCTCGAATCCGTTGAGCGTCGGCGTGTCGTTCTCGAATTGCGCCGGAACGGCGTCGATCTTCAACGCGGCGTTCTGCGTTTCGCTGTAGAGATTCTCGCCGTAACGCTGATCGCCTTCGTGCTGCATGCGACGCAGCCACTCGGCGGCCTGCTGGGTGCCGTTTGCACCGCGCGCAATGACGGCGGACGCGACGAGACGAACAGCATCGCGGCGATACGGCGCCTGAATACGCTGCAGTTCGTTTTTCAGTTCGGTCGCGCCTAACGAATCGAGCAGCGAGATCGCATCGCGAACTTCGGCATCGATCGGCGCGCGATACGCGTCCCACGCGCGGCGTTGCGCGTCGCGCACGAGATTGATGTCGTCTTTCTCGAAGTCGTCGAGCTCCTGCGCGTTGGCGATGCCCTGGGCGATCATCCACTCGCGCATTTTTTTGATGCAGTCGAATTCGACTTCCCAGTCGAGGCGCTCTTTCGATTTGTAGCGTTCGTGCGACCCCGACGTCGAGTGTCCCTGCGGCTGCGTCACCTCGGTCACATGCAGAATCGCGGGCACGTGCTCCATGCGCACGATCGACGCCGCGGCGATGTACGTCTCGCACAGCGACGGGTAATCCCACGCTTTCACGTTGTAGATGTCGAAGCCCTGCTTCGATTTCGGCTCGCGCTGAAATCCCTTCAGCAGTTCGGAGATGTTCGCCTTCGTGATCTGGTGCTCGTTCGGTACGGAGATGCCGTAGCCGTCATCCCAGATCGAAACGATCATCGGGATGCCCAGGACGCCGGCGGCGTTGAGCGACTCCCAGAACATCCCTTCCGCGCAGCTCGCGTTGCCGATCGTGCCCCATGCGATCTCATCGCCGTGGTGCGAGAAGTTCGGCGCGTCGATGCCGAGCTCGCGATAGAGCCGCGACGCCCATGCGAGTCCGACGAGGCGCGGCATCTGCCCGCCGGTCGGAGACATATCGGCGGAGATGTTGTAATCGTCGAGTTGGTTTTTCCACACGCCGTTGTCATCGAGGAAGCGCGACGCGAAGTGCGCGTTCATCGATCGGCCGCCGGACCACGGATCGTGTGCGACGTCCGCGTGCGCGTAGAGCTGCGCGAAGAACTGATCGAGCGTCGCCGCGCCTAACGAAAGCATGAACGTTTGATCGCGGTAATAACCCGAGCGCCAGTCGCCACGGCGGAATGCGCGCGCCCATGCGAGCTGCGCCACTTCTTTTCCGTCGCCGAAGATGCCGAACTTCGCCTTGCCGGTCAGAACTTCTTTGCGTCCGATGAGGCTCGCCTGCCGGCTGCGAAATGCGGTCCGGTAATCTTCGATGATGCTTTCGCGGGTGAACTGCGTCCGCGTTTGGGTCTCGAGTGTCGACACGTGTGCTCTCCGGGACCGAATCCTAGCATGCGGATTCGGCCCCGGCGGATGAGTCGCGGCTCAGCGTTCGTCGAGTTTCGTCAACACGCGCAACGTGCAGCGATTCACGTGTGCTCCGAGTGCGACGAGTCCGAGAATCACGGGCATGTAAATCAACCCGGTGCAGCTCAGGATGAGCATGTGCATCGGGTCTTTGAAGTTGGCGTACCAGAGCACGCCAATCAGGAAGAAGGATTCGAAGAGCACGGCGCCGAAGAACGCGAGCTTGAAGTTGCGCTCGGCGGCGTCAAGTTTCCGCAGCGCGTTCGAGCGCATGGTGTCGAGGTCGTTCATCGCATCAACCTTTCTTCATCAGCACCACGACGATGATCGCGATGCAGAGCGCGGTATCGAGGACGAGAAACAGGATCCAGCCGGGACTGAGCTTCTTCACGAGTTCTCCTTTCGCAACTGTGCGAGGCCGTACGCCAGCCGCGATTTCACGGTGCCGGCGTTGAGATCGAGAATGGCCGCGACTTCGGAGAGCGGCATGTCCTCGAGGTAGTGGAGCGTGATGACCGCGCGACTCGCGGGCGAGAGTTTGTCGAGCGATGCGAGCAGACGATCGCGCTGCCATGGATCACGCGGCTCGTCGTACGTCGCGACGTCGATCACTTCATCGACGAATCGCTTGCGTTTGCGCAGCACACGAAACGCTTCGCGCGATGCAATGCGATACGCCCACGCACGAAACAACGACGCGTCGGAAAGCCACGCGATCTTCCGGACGATCGCGATGAACGTCTCCTGCACGACGTCTTCCGCAAGCGCCGCATCGTTCATCACGCGCGTGACGTAGCGAAGCAACGCCGGACCAAGCTCCCGCAACAACTCGTCGAACGCATCGCGATCTCCGGATTGCGCGCGAAGGACGAGAGAGGTGGTCATCGCATGGTTAGAGGAGGGGAAGGAGGGAAGTGTTCGGAAGCAACGATGAGAGATGAGCGATGAGCGATGAACGGCGTCGCGAGAATCACGCTGTTCGACATGACGTCATATCAACGAACGCGCATCTCGCGACGCGGTTCATCACTCATCTCTCATCGCTCATCGCTCATCTCTATCCAGCTCCTCCATCGCCACCTCCAACATCCTCCTCACCTGCTCCCGGCTCGTGCTTTCGCAGTAGATGCGGATGATCGGCTCGGTGCCGCTCTTGCGGAAGAGGATCCACGAGCCGTCGGTGAAGTTGAGTTTTACGCCGTCGATCGATTCGCGTTTCGCGAACGTCAATCCGAATCGCGCATCGAGCTCGCCGGCGTTCACGCGATCGATGAGGCGCGCGCATTGCGGCATGGGGCGATTGAGATCGCGACGGTCGTAGAACAGTGCGCCGAATTCGCGCTCCATGTCTTCGATGATTTGCGAGAGCGGCTTCCTGTAGTACGCAATCGCCTCGGCGACGAGCAATCCGGACAAGATCCCGTCGCGCTCCGGCATGAAGTGCCCGAGACCGATGCCGCCGCTTTCTTCGCCGCCCACGAGCACGTTGCGCGCGAGCATGAGATCGGCGACGTATTTGAATCCGATCGGCGTTTCGTGCAGCGTCGCGCCGAGGGATTTCGCAACGCTCTCGATGAGGCGCGTGGTCGAGAAGGTTTTCACGAGCTCACCACTCATCTTCTTCTCGCGCACGAGGTAGAGCGCGAGGAGCGAGATGATTTTGTGCGGCGAGACGAATTCGCCGCGCTCGTCGAGGATGCCGAGGCGATCGGCGTCGCCGTCGTTGCAAATGGCGAGATCGAAATTGCCTCCACGCATCGCCGCTTGCGATGCG
>JBQCJC010000354.1:0-9656 GCA_051953135.1 Thermoanaerobaculia bacterium
ACGCATCTCGGCGCGACCGAGCTTCGCCCATCATCCGAATTCCTGCTCCGCGTCCGACATCGCGACAGCGGTGATGAGGCGACCGCATGGAGCGAGTGGGCGACGCGTTCCTTCGTCACTGTCCAACCGACGCCGATCGCGCCGTTCCTGCTTGATCACGTGCCTGCGAATCGCGAGCCTCGTTGGAAATCGATTGCAGGCCACGAGATCGAAATCGCGATGGGCGCATCGCTCGCGGTCGAATCCGTCGATGGCGACGCGTTGCTTCGCATCGACAGCGATGGTGTCGCTCGTTCGTCGCCGCGGTCGTCGCGAATCGTCGTGCGTCTTCATCTCGCCGCGACAACGACGGAGTGGGCGCTGCCGCAATCGGATCTCACGTTCGAGGACGAGGCCGGTCAGGAGCGAACGCTTTACCTGCCCGAGGTGTTGCTCGGTGCGGGAGACGAAATCGTCTACTGGATTTCAGCGAACGGCAGCACGCATCGCGCGAACCTGCTCGATCGCGCGCCGGACTTCACGCGCGTGTTACGCGGTGCGCCGGTGCCGTGGGATGTTGCGCGCGGTTTCGTCGTGGAGCGATTTGCGTCAGGCTTCGAACTGCCGGTTGCCGTCGCGCCGGTTTTGAATCCCGGTTCTTCGTCCGATAGTCCTTTTCTTTACGTCGCCGAACTTTATGGCTCCGTCAAAGTCGTGACTCGCTCCGGCGACGTGCGTGCGTTCGCTTCCGATCTCCTGAACTTCGATCCGCGTGCGCCGATCCCGGGCGGCGGCGAGCGAGGCATCGGCGGAATCACGATCGATCCCGCGAATGGCGATGTGATCGTCACCGCGATTTATCAACCCGACGCGGAGACTCCGTTCATCGCGCCGCGCGTTCTCCGGCTGCAGAGTGATGACGGCGGCAGGACCGCGGCGCGAGTTCTTACCGTCATTGCGTTTCCCAATGAAGTCGCGGTGCCATCGCATCAGATTTCCACCGTGTCGTTCGGGCCCGACGACAAACTCTACGTGCACGTTGGAAGCAATCTCGTCGAGCTCGCGCAGGATCTCAATTCGATCGACGGCAAGATTCTGCGAATGAATCGCGATGGCTCCGCACCATCAGACAATCCGTTCTTCGATGAGAGCGACGGCATCACCGCGCGCGATTACATCTTCGCCAGCGGATTTCGTAATCCGTTCGGCGGCGCGTGGCGAAGTGAAGATCAGTCGTTGTACGAAGTGGAGAACGGGCCGTCCGTCGATCGCCTCGCGCGCGTGTACGCCGGAGAGAACTACGGCTGGGATGGAACCGACGAGAGTATGCGCAAGTTCGCGCTCTACAACTGGGAACAGGCCGTGGCTCCGGTGCAGATCGTGTTTACGGAAGCAGGCCGATTCGATGGAAGTGGATTCCCCGCGGAGAAGCTTGCATCGGCGTTCGTGACTGAGTCCGGCGCGACATGGGCCACGGGTCCGCAGCGGAACGGAAAACAGATCACGGAGTTCGTCTTCGCCGAGGACGGTGCGCTTGCAGGCGATCCGATTCCGTTCGCTCGCTACAACGGAAGCGGAAAGGCCACGGCCGCGGGACTCGCGGCGGGTGAAGGTGGTCTGTACTTCACCGATCTCTATCGCGACTTCGGTCAGTCATCGCCATTCGACGGCGGAGCGAATCTGTTTCGAATCGAATGGAAGGGCTACGCGGATTTTGCGGTGCGCTTCGACAGTGCGTACAAGCTTCAACTGACTGATCGCTCGACGGTGAAGGACATCGAGACCATCGAATGGGATTTCGGCGATGGAACGACGAGCACGGAGCGCGAGCCGGTCAAACAGTATCGAACCAGCGGGACGTTTCTCCTTCGACAGAAAGTCACGGGAGCCGGCGGCACGTTCGTACAAGCGCGGCGCGTTTATGTCGGCGATGCGCCGGTGCGCATCACGGCCACGTACTTCGAAAGCGATCGATTCGACGAGCCGCGAGTCATTCGCCACGAGGATGCACTGCAATTCAACTGGAGCGACGGAACTCCCGAACCCGCTCTTCTCAATCGCGGATTTGCCGCGCGATTCGAGACGAGCATCACCCCGCGGTTCAGCGAGACCTATCGCTTCACCGCGGAGACATACGATCGCATCCGCCTGCTTCTCGATGGTGCGATCGTTCTCGATGGATGGGAAGCGAACGAACGCGGTGAGCGCTCCGCCACGATCGAACTGGAGGCGGGACGAACGTACGTGCTGACCATCGACTACGTGGATGATCCGGAGTCGTTGCCATTTCTCAGCGTGTTGTGGGAGAGCGAGAACCAGCAGCGACGAATCGTGCCGATGTCGGTCGATTACAGAAAGCGGCGCGCGGCTGGATTGTGGTGATCGTGCGCTAGGTCAATCCGACTGCCTCGCGCACATTCACCTCCAACGCATTCATTTCGCCGTTATCCGTCTCGTGGTCATATCCGAGCGCATGCAGAACGCCGTGCAGGATGAGATAGCGAATCTCGGTCGCGAGTGAATGCTTCTCGTCGATCGCCTGGCGTCTGGCCTGATCGACGGAGATCACGATGTCGCCGAGCGGGCGGCCTTCTTCCTGCGGATCGCCGTACGAATCATCGGCGGGGAAGGTGAGCACGTCCGTCGTTTTGCCTTTGCGGCGGAACTTTTTGTTCAGCTCCGTCATCTGCGTGTCGTCGACGAACGCGATCGACACTTCGCCGATCGCGTACTCGAGACGATCCATGTTTTCGAGGGTCAGCAGCACCTTGCGCGTGAATTCCGCGATCTCGCGTCTGCTGAAACGCGGGACCGCGACTCCGGTAATTTCGACGTCCATCACGCGGTCGGCTTCTCGCGTTCCGCGCGCGCACGTTCCTCGCGGTCGTACGCGACGACGATCTTCGCGACGAGCGGATGACGCACGACGTCGCGATCGCTGAAGTCGAAGAACTTCACGCCGTCGACATCACCGAGGATGCGGCGCACTTCGCGAAGACCGGACTTCTTCCCATCCGGAAGATCGACCTGCGTGACGTCACCGGTGACCACTGCTTTCGAACCGAAGCCGAGTCGCGTGAGAAACATCTTCATCTGCTCGGGCGTCGTGTTCTGCGCTTCATCGAGAATGATGAATGAGTCGTTGAGCGTGCGGCCGCGCATGAACGCGAGCGGCGCGATCTCGATCACGCTGCGCTCCATCAGCTTCTCGACTTTCTCGAAGCCGATGATGTCGTACAGCGAGTCGTACAGCGGACGCAGATACGGATTGATCTTCTCCGCGATGTCGCCCGGCAGAAAGCCGAGACGCTCGCCCGCTTCGACCGCGGGACGGCAGAGGACGATGCGCTTGATCTGCTTGTCCTGCAGCGCCGCCGCGGCAGCAGCAACGGCGAGATACGTTTTGCCCGTGCCCGCGGGACCAACGCCGAAGACGATGTCCTGATCGTTGATCGCCTGCAGGTACAGCTTCTGCGCGAGATTGCGCGGCGAGACGACGCGGCGAATCGACGCCTGCAGCGAGTCATCCGTGAAAAACTCGATGACGTTCTGATCGGGCTTGTCGCGCATCACTCGCACCGCCGTCGCGACGTCCGACTTCTGCAGCGGATATCCCTGTCCGATGAGCTGCTGCAGTTGCGTGAGCAGCGTTTCGACCTGCGAGGAGTGCTCGCCGGTGACGTGAATCTCGTTGCCGCGCGAAGAGATTTTCACCTGGAAGGCATCTTCGATCGTGCGCAGGTTCTCGTCGTGATTGCCGAAGAGCGTGTGGGTCTGGCGCTCGTCCAGCGTCAGCTCGATCGACTTCTTGTTCTCGTTCTGTTCAGCCACGCGACCTCATGCAATGAAAAAACTGATCCATACCTCGCCATATTCGGCCGTGCGCGAGTGGCGAAGGCGTTGCGGCGTCGTGGAAAAGGGCTCGCTGCGGCGCCGATGCTCGATGGCGACGACGGCGTTTTCGCCGAGGGTAACGTGTTCGTCGATCGACATCAGCAATTCGTCGTAGCGGTCATACGCGTACGGTGGATCCGCGTAGATCACGTCGAAAACCTGCGCGCCGAGACGCTTAATCCCCGCCAGTGCATCCGCGGTGATCGCACGAACCGGGACATTCAGCGCGCGCGCGTTTTTCTCGATCGCCGCGATGTTCGCGCGCGATGCATCGATCGACACCGCTTCGCTTGCGCCGCGCGAGATCGCTTCGAACGCAAAGATGCCGGTGCCGGCGAAGAGATCGAGGAAACGCGCGTCATGAATGCGATCGCCGACGATGTTGAAGAACGCTTGTCGTGCGCGCTCGGACGTTGGGCGAACGTCGGACTTCGGCACGTCGATGCGGCGTCCGCGGAGCGAGCCCGCGGTGATGCGAAGAACGCTCATGCGGCGCTACTTCGCCTTCGCCCCCATGAAGTAAAGATGCAGATCTTTCTTCGCGATGAAGACCATTTGCGGCGCGTCTTCGCAACGCAGCTCGACGACACCCGCGCCGTCGACGACGCGAACGACGGTCCAGACTTTGTGATCGTCGGCGACGAGCTCGTCGCCGGCGTTCGGCTCATATCCCGCAATCGTCGTCGTCACGCCGCGATCCTCGGAAACCACGCGCAGCAAGTCGCGCAACGGCTCGATCTGATCGACGATCTGCTTCGACAACACGCGGCCCGGATGAAAGACGCGCTCGACGTATGTGCCGTCCGTGTCGTAGATGCGCAGCAGCGCGCGACGATCGGGATCCGGCACGGGCAGCCAGTGCTGATCGACCGCGCGCAGATTCTTCGCCGTCGCCGTGCGCGTGTAATTTTTCAAACTATCTTCGGGAATCAGCACCTTCTTGCGAATGCCCGCGGCCCCGGTCATCTTCACGACGACGAGCCCACCTTCGAAGATCGAGATGCGCTGCTCCACCGCGCCTTCCGTGGTCATGAAGTCGATCATCGGTTTGCGCAGTTGACCATCAAGAAGCTGCGGGCCAAGCGCCTGCTTCGCGCCGGTGAGCTCCGGCATCTCGTACGTTTTGAGTTTCCTGAGTTGCTTCTCGGGAACCGGTGTCGCGATCGCGGTGTCGGGTGCGACCGGATCGACCTGCGTGATGTCGTGCTGCGCGAACGCGGGGAAGGCGAGGAGCGCCGCGAGCACGATCGATCGCAACGTCACCGCATTTCCTCGAGATATTGCTTCGCGACGCGACGCACGTACGTCCGCGCATCTTCCGGTGCGACTTCGCCGCTGAACACCGCCGCGCGCGTTTCTTCGAGCGCGCGCGCGACGTGCGGTCCGCCCGGCACTTCGAGATCGTTGCCTCGCAGCGGAATCGTGAAGCGCTCGAAGTCGTGATAGCGGCGCAGATACTCGCGCTGCTCGGGATGTTCGGCGGAAAGCACGGCGAGCATCTCGTGCGACAACGAGCGATACAAACGAAATCGTTCGCGATCGTCGGGCGCGCCGGTGAGTGTCTCGACGACACGCGGAAGCTCGTTCGCAATCTCGACGACGATGCGCGCGCGTTTTTGCGAAAAGCCGGAGCCTTCGAAATCGATCGGCGATGCGTCGCCGTGCAGCAGCGCGCCGGTGTAGATCACATAGCGATCGACTTCGGGTGTGCGCGCGAGTTGTTCGCCGAGCATCCCGAGCCTGCGTCGCAAATCCTCGGGCGCACGCCGTGCGAACAGCACATCGAGCGCGCCGCGCGCGGAGAGTTGCGTCAGCACTTCCGGAGCTTCCGCTTCATCCATCGCGAGAAACAGCTCGCGCCAGATGCGCTCCTTCGAGATCGTCTGCATCGCGCCGCCGTCGATCGCTTCCTGCATGAAGCGCGCGGTGTTTTCTTCGAGCGCGAAGTCGAGTCGAACCATGAGACGAATCGCGCGAAAGATGCGCGTCGGATCATCGACGAACGATTTGTCGTGCAGCACGCGCACGACGCGCGCTTCGATGTCCTGCGCGCCGTTCGTCGGATCGTGCAGCGTCTCTTCGAGCAGATCGTAGGCGATCGCGTTGATCGAAAAGTCGCGGCGAATCAGATCGTCTTTGAGGCGACCCGCGGTTACCGCCGGCAGCGCGCCGGGATGGCGATAGCGCTCCTTGCGCGCGGTGGCGATGTCGATCTCCGGAAACTCCGGAGCCGTGACTTTGTAGGTGAGGAACTGCGGGAACGAGCGCACGCGTCCGTCGATGCGTTTCGCGATCGCGCGAGCGAGTGTGGAGCCGCCCGTTTCGAGTGTGAGATCGACGTCGATTGCATGACGTCCGAGAAGAATGTCGCGGACCGGGCCGCCGACGAGAAATGGGTGACAAGCCTTTTCGACGGCAACCTCTTTCACGAGGTCGATGGCGCGTCGCTGGGCCTGGGGTAGATCGCTGAGAAGGTTCATCGGGTCAATGTTTCGTATGCCTGGCCGAGGACGCGCATGCGCTGCCTCGCTCTGAACTTCGAAATCGTCTGGCGAGCGGCCGCCAGCTTGTTCTCAGCCACCTCTGGTTTGAACAGGGCGGCTAGTATCGCATGAGTCATCTCGTTCGGATCGCGTGGTGGAACCAGCCATCCCGTGCGGCCTTTTTCGAGGCGTTGGGAGTTGATGCTGGTTCGCGCCGCAACTATCGGCAACCCAACGACTAACGCCTCCGCGACGTAGCCGTCGAGGTCGCTTTCTTCGATCGCTGGATCGACCCACAGATCCACGATTGTTAGATCTTCCGGCGAAGGTGGATGATCGAGAATGTCCCATGTCACATCGTCGCGAAATCGATGAATGCGCGTGAGCGTCTGTTCGATCATGTTCCGCACACCTGGACGCGCGAAACTGGCGATGCGATTCGCGTTCGACGGACGCCGCTCGACGCTCCAGTAGCGTTCTTCCACTGCTTCTGGAGTTTCCACCGGATCGAGGATGACACGCGGCTCGTGAATCTTGCGGAACGCCCAGCGCGACTTCTGCACGCTCGTGCTGGCAACATACGGCACCGAGATGTGTGCAACATCGTTCGCACGCAGTTCGCCGCTCGCGTAAACGTGCGCGATCTCCGCGTTCGCGAGATCGACGATCTCGTGCTTCGCGCTCAGTGCTTCGAAGTCGGCGCGCTGGTGCTTGCGCTCGAATTGGGAGGCCGATGGGAGAAGGAGTTGCGCGATCCGCACGAATCGCAGTCTACGCGAGCGGGCGAGTGCTGTCGGTCAACTCGGCGATGCCCACCGCGTTCTTCGTCGACGACTTCACGCGATACATCGCGGCATCGGCCTGGCGAATGAGACCTTCCTTCGTGATCGCATGCGTCGGATACGTCGCGATGCCGAAGCTCGCGGTGATCGAGACGATGACGTTCGAATCGATCTTGAGCGGACTCGCGGACATCGCACGCGAGATGCGATTCGCAACCGCGATGGCTTGTTCCTGATCGGTTTGCGGAAGGATGACGCAGAACTCGTCGCCGCCGAAGCGCACGACTTTGTCGATGCCGCGCACCGCGCTGAGGATGCGTTTCGCGACTTCCTGCAACGTGCGCGAGCCGCTGAGATGGCCGTACATGTTGTTGACCATCTTCAGATCGTCGAGGTCGAGAAAGATGATGGAGAAGAGTGTGCCGTAGCGACGCGAGCGTTCGATTTCTTCGTCGAGGTACGTTTCGAAGAAGCGACGGTTGTAGGCCTTGGTGAGATCGTCGCGCATGGCGAGATCGCGGCTGCGCGTGAGTTGGTAGACGTTGCTCAACACCTGCGCGACGGCGCCGAGGTATTCGGTGACGCGGCCGGTGGTGTCTTCGCAAAGCTTGTCGCCCGCGGCGAGCGGCACTTTGATCACGCCGAGGAGATCGTCGCGGACCTGCAGCGGCATGATCATCAAACCGTTGCCTGCCGTGGTGCGCGAATACGCGAACAGCTTCGGCGAGGCCAGTGCCTGTTGCAGCAGATCGTTCGGAACGCCGGGGAGAAATTCATTCGTCTCGCGATTGCCGGGATCGTTGCTGTAGCTGACGACGTAGCGTTCGAGTCGCGGGTCATGAAGAAAAAGCGTGCCGTAGGGAAGTTCGAGTAACTCCAGCACCGTCGACGTAATCCGCTCCGACACGGCCTCGGCATCAATCAACGTCATCAGCTCATGAATCTGCCGCAGGTAAATCGACTCCTGCTCGAGCCGCGCCGCATGCATCGCCGCATCCGCCAGATCCGCCGCGAATTCAAGAAAGTCCGCGGGACTCGCGAGAAACGTCTCACGATCGATGCGCAACTCCCCATGCTTCCGCTCCTGCGCCTCGCCAAGCGTGAGCACAATGCGCACCACGCTCTTGCCCGCATGCCTCTCCACCCCAACATCGATCACCGCAACGCGCTCCGTATCGTCATTGAGGTTGAAGACCCAATCCGCGCAGACGTCACGCAGACGATCGGCGAGATCGTCGCGAGTGGTGTAGAGCGCGGCGGAGTGGGGCATTGGGGGGATTTTAGGCTGGAATTGGTTGCCGGTTGTTGGTTGTCGGTTGTTGGGGGTGACGAACCTGCGACCGGTAGTGCCGAATCAGCGCGTTGAGTTGTCTCGCGAGTTGATGCGTTGCGGACACGATGATCTCCGTTTGTCGCGGCGAAAGATGGCCCAGATCGCCGCTGATCAGCGTCTGCATTTCGAGCTCCGCAAGCGATCCCCGTGCAATGACCAGGAAGTGAATGCGGTCACGCGACGTGTGACGTCCGTGTGCTTCAGCCACGTTGGACGCAACCGAAAGTGCTGCACGCTGCATCTGTTCCACGAGAACCCGCGCCTTCAACGGATACGGCTCGGTTTTGCGAAAGACGTGAGTGGAGAGTTTCCGCGCCTTCTGCCACACCTCGAGCTCACGATAATCACCCATACGAATTCGATGCGAGGAGTCACGCGACGGACGCGCGGCGGTGTGTGGAGTTGTGATCGTACTCCCGACAACCAACAACCAACAACCGGCAACTAGAATACGAACATGGACGACTCCCTCTCCATCCAGGGCACGCTCGCTGAGACCACTGTTCCGGATCTCATTCGCTCCATCGTGCGGAGCAATGAAACGGCGGTGCTTTCGCTCGACGCGATTGGGCGCAATGACGCGATTTACTTTTATGAAGGGCGCATCGTGTATGCGTCGAGCTCTGATCCGGACATGGGATTGGCGGAGACGTTGTTGCGGGGTGGCGAGTTATCGATCGCGCAGTACAACCATGCGATGGAGCGGCTTGTCGTTGCGCGGCGCATTGGAGGATTGCTCGTCGAGCTCGGGTATCTCGCGAGCGACGAGTTATCGCGCGCCGCGGAGCGGCAGGCGAATGCGATCGTGCTCAATGCCATGGCGCATCGCACCGGCTCGTACACGATCGAGTTTCAGTCCGAGATGCCCGAGGGGATCATCGTGTTGCCGATGATGACCGAGCGACTCATCCTCGATGGCGTGCGTCGCATCGAACACTGGTCCTTGATCACACGCGGCGTCGGCAGACTCGATCGCACGCTCGAACAAGTTCCCGGCGCCGACACGCGCACCTTTCAACTCGAGCTTACTGACGACGAAACGCACATCCTCAATCTGCTCGCCGAGCCACAGCACGTCGAAGAGTTGTGCGCGCGCAGTTACCTCACGAACTTCCAGACCTTCCGCACGATCTGGGGACTGCTCGCGGTGAATCTCATTCAGGACGCCGAAGCGGCCGTTGTCGA
>JBQCJC010000355.1:0-8897 GCA_051953135.1 Thermoanaerobaculia bacterium
GCAACCGTTTGGTTGCATCCGCGGACGAAGTGCGAGCCATCGCGAAGGAGCTCGGCGGTCGCGCTCTGTTGCACGTCGGCGAGGAGGATCGCAAGCAATACCTCGCGAACGCGTCGCAAACGCCGCTCGTACACATCGCATCGCACGCGTTCGTCGATCCGGGTGCGATCGAGCAATCGCGCATCCTCTTTTCCGCCGAGCGTCGTGGCGGCGTCGCGTCGTATTTGTTTTTGAAGGAAGCGTACGAACTGCCGTTCGATGAAGTGGAGCTCGCGGTGCTGAGCGCTTGCGATACAGAGCGCGGTCGCGTCACGGTAGGCGAGGGGATCGAGAGCTTCAGTCGCGCGTTTCTCGCCGCCGGCGCAAAGACGACCGTCACGACGTTGTGGCGCGTGCCCGACGCGACGACGGCGTCGTTCATGCGCATCTTCTATCACCACCTGCAACGCGGTGAATCGCGCGCCGAGGCGTTGCGACTCGCGAAATTGCGCTTCATGGATAACGGCCGCGATCCGCATGAATGGGCCGCGTTCGTGCTCACCGGCGACGGGCTGCGTCCCATCCCGACGGCGTTGCGATGGAGCACGATCCTCATCGCACTCGGGATCGTGCTGTTGGTCGCGATTGTGGGGTTGAGTCTCCTCCGGCGGCGCTCGAGCTAGCTGTCACACCAGCGCCTCGCATCTCGTCTCCTTTCGCGAAGGAGAGTTCCATGCGAGTTTTCATTGCGGGCGCGACCGGCACAATGGGATTGCCGCTCGTGCATCAACTGATTCGTGAGGGGCACGAAGTCATCGGTCTGACGCGCAAAGAAGAAGGCGCGGCGACGTTGCGGCGTGCAGGAGCGGAGGCGGTCATCGGCGATGCGCTGGATCGTGAGCGAGTTCAGCAAGTCGTCAGCGACGCGCATCCGACGCATGTCGTGCATTTACTCACTGCGCTGCCGAAAAGCGGCGCTGCGCATCCGCGCGATCTCGCGCCAACGAACGAATTACGCATCCACGGAACGGCGCACCTGCTGCAAGCCGCATTGACGGCGGGCGTGAAGCGCATCGTTGTCGAATCATTTCCGATCGTCTATGGCGCGACCGATCTCGGCGATCAACCGCTCGATGAATCTGCGCCGTTCGATCCGAATCCCACGGGTCCCGCGCGCGAAACGATTGAGGCGCTGCGGAACATGGAAGCGCAGGTCTTAGCCGTACGCGATCGCATCGAAGCCACAGTGCTGCGCTACGGGTTTCTTTATGGTGCAGCAGTTCCGTCGACGGAATCGCTGCTGGCTGGATTGCGTACGCGCAAAGTGCCGCTGATGCGCGGTGCCGTCGGCCTCGGATCGTTTCTGCACATCGACGATCACGTCGCCGCGACCATGCTCGCGCTGCAATCGCCGCATACCGGTATCTACAACATCGTCGACGATGAGCCCACGTCGCTGCGCGATTTCATGCTTCACGCCGCGAAACTGCTCAATGCGCCGCCGCCGCGCACACTGCCGCGATTCATCGTAAAACTTGCGGCGCCGATGATGGTGCAGATCTCGACCATGCGCATACCGCTGTCGAATGCGCGCGCAAAGCGTGAGCTCGGTTTCGCGCCGCGCGTCGGAAATTATCGCGATGGCCTCGCGGCAATCGTTGCGGCGCGCACAAAGGCGGCGTAAAAGAGGTGCATGGCAGAACAAGAGTCGATGGTCGAGCGCCGCCGGAAGTACATCGAGCGCCAGCGCCAGCTAGGACACGGTGTCGATGTGCAATTCGAAGGATTGAAACCGATGGGCTCCGGCCCGCTCAATCGTCACGGCATGCCGCAAACGCCCATCGATCAGCGCCTCGTGACGAACTGGCCGGTCCTCGATCTTGGCGATGTCCCTGACATCCGCCGTCAGGACTGGCGGCTGGAAATCGGCGGGCTCGTTGAAAATCCGGTAACGCTCAACTGGCAGGAGTTCATGGCTCTGCCGCAGGTCGACGACGTCAGTGATTTTCATTGTGTGACGACCTGGAGCCGTCTCGATAATCACTGGCGCGGCGTGCGTTTCTCGACGCTCGCGGAGTTAGTAATCCCACACGAAAGCGTCACGCACGTCCTCTGTACCGGCTACGACCGCGATATCGGCTCACAAGAGCCATACACCACCAATTTGCCGTTGGCCCGCGCGGTCGAACCGGACGTTTTATTGGTGCACACCTGGGAAGGAAAACCGCTCCCGCGCGAACACGGCGGCCCACTACGTATGATCACGCCGAAGCTCTACGCGTGGAAAGGAACGAAGTGGATCCGCAAAATCGAGTTCCTCGACCGCAATCGACGCGGCTTCTGGGAACGCCGCGGATACTCGGACACCGCCGAGCCATGGTTTAACGATCGATATTCACGGGATTAATGTGGGCGCTGCGGATCTTTGTGCCCGATTGAAAGAATCCGCCACAGAGGTCAAGCGCGCTACAGCCGTTGCACTCCGGTAAATAAACGTTCTTCCAATCGGAAATCGATTTACGCGCCAGCGGCCAGAGACTGCGATCCAGAACGCACAGTTGATGGTTGTAAATCGACGCGGTCATTCCCGCGTTGCTCAGGATTTCGGTTGCGGCGATGAACTCGCGTTGATAATCCGCGGGATCGATCCACAACTGCGCAAGATTGCGGTGTACGAGCCCGAACATCTCGAGCCCCATCAATGCGACGTGGCAGGCAAACGGGAAATTGCGCGAGATGAACTGTGCGAGTTGCGGCAGGCGAGGGATCGAGAGCGCGTGCAGAACGATGCGGATTTCGACGCGCACGCTGTAGCGATCGAGATGTTGCAGCCCGAGCACAGTTTCTTCGAACGCGCCGTTCGTCTGCACGATGTAGTCGTGACGCTCGTCGATGTCCGAATAAAGAGGGATGCCGAGGACGAGGTCGGGATGCGCGATGGCGCCGAGCTTTTCCGCGAATCGCCGATAAAAGAACATGCGACCGTTGGTCAGTACGTGCAGCGCGGTGGAGGGTAAATGCGCCTTGCAGTGTGCGATTAATTGCAGGAAGCCATCGCGGAACAGTGTTGGCTCGCCGCCGGTGATTCCCAGTTCCTGTGTTCCGGGATCGATGAGCTCGATCAGGCGCAGGTGTTCCGTCAGACGATCGGAGTCGTCGATGTCCCTGGGCGGCTGCGAGCACATCAGGCAGACGCTGTTGCATTGGTCCGTAACGAGGATGAAGTTATGGCCCGAGGCGCGACGATACAGGGTGCGAGTAAATCCGTTGGGATCGACGGCCACGACATCGCCGTCATCGAGATAAGCGAGATTGCGCAGATTGAACGCGAGCGGCATTGTGCCGGTTGCTGGTGCGTCGCCGAGTGCGAGGACGCCGAGGTAGCCGGCGGGATCGTCATGCAAGGTCGCGTTTTCGCACAGAAGCCAGGAGTTCCTGCGTCGTAGCGGATCCTGAATCGGAACGCGTGTCACACGGCCGAGAAGCGTCATCTCGACGTTCTGGACGGAGGCGAGCTCGTGCAACTTCATGCAGCGCTCTCTTTCGCAATCGGCTCGTCGCGAACCCACGACGAGAAAATGCGCCGAGTCTGTTCGTCGCGTTCGTGAAGCGCGAGCAAATGTCGCAGGATGAAGAAATTCTTTTGATGAAAGTCGCTGGTGGGGATGTGCGGTACGAGATCGCCGGTCGTCGCGTAGTGATGCACGGGATCGGCACCGCACCACGGCAGGAACGCGCAATCCGCACAGCCGGGAATCGATTCCGCGACCGAGGCCGCGACGATCGTGCGCAGCGTATCGCCGCCGAATATCGATGCATAGGAATCGCGATGAACATTGCCGAGACGGAAACGCGTGTCGCCCATTTCGGCGAGCATGCGCGATTCGTCCGACGCATAAACGTCGCCGTCATAGTTGTAGACGACCGCACCGATCCCCGCGCCGGCGGGGCTCTGTAAATCGACGTAGCCGGTGGCGAACGGCGTAAGCATGCGCGTCAGGAGTAATTGGGCGTATGTCTCGACGAGGTACGTTCCACGCGCGTTCAGTTCGAGAATGTAATTCAATGCGCGGACGTAGAACGCCAGAAACTCGTCGATTGAATATCCGGTGGTTTTCACGCTGCGCAGCGCAAATCCGTAAGGACTGAGTGGACGCAGGAAGATCGACGTGAATCCGTTTCTTACGTATTCGTCGATGATCGTTTCCGGTGTTTGGAGAGAGGCTCGCGTGGTGGTCATGAGCGCGGCGACGCGATCCTGTCCGAGTACCTCTCTTGTACGTCTGATTCCGTCAATAGTCTTTTGATAGCTGTCGTTTCCCGGTCGCGGACGATTGGCATTGTGTAAGGCTTCCGAACCATCAAGCGACGTCGACAGAAATACGTCGTTTTCACGAAAGAACGTCAGCATTGCATCGTCAGTTAAGGCGAGATTGCTGGTGACGACGATCGCAAGATCACGACCCTCGTGAGCTGCGCGCGCACGTCCCTCCGTGACGATTTGTCGTACGCGCTCAAAATTCAGTAGCGGCTCGCCGCCTTGCAGTTCAATTTTCAAATAGGGCGATGGGGAGCGAAACACGAGATCGAGTGCCCGCCTTGCTGTCTCCTCGGTCATGTCATAGCGCGTGCGATCGGCGCTCACGCGCGATACCTGGCAGTAATGACATGAATGTTCGCAGCGCAACGAAACGACGAAAATATGCAGGCTCGTAAATCCGTCGAGAAACGACTTCTTCGTCCGATATTTCGTCACCAGCAATTCGAACGGCGCGAGGCTGTCGCTGTCGAATAGAAACTGCCGCGATTTGAGATCGAGGTAAACGTCGGAATCGCGTGGAAGCAGATGTGCGACGAATCGCTCGAAATCACTATGTCTGACGAATAGAAATTCGCCGGCATCATTGACGAGGAGCGTTCGGGTTTCATCGAAACGCAGAAATCGGAGCGGCAGCAGACGATACGTCACCGCGCAATGCCTCGCGGATCTTCGTGCTCGTCACCCTCGCTTTCTGCACGATCCAGCAAATCTGCCTCGGAGAACGCCTGTGCGACGAGCAATTCGCGAATCGCTCGCGTTTCCTCCGCGATCGTTCTGCGAAGATGGGCGTCGAGCAATGCATTTCCGAAGGCACCGACAATGTCACGAAGGTTGTCGTCCTCGATGCGTGTTGCGAAGGAAACTCGCAGAACACCACTGTGCACGCTTTGGACAAAGACATAGCAACGCGCCGTGAATGCATGTGCCGCATTCGTAATCGTGTCAACGTCGTAGAGCGAGAGGTCGATATCGATCGCGATCCCATCGTTCGTCAATTGTGTCCACGGCAATAATTCATTCATCGCCTGAGCTCCACAATGACCGCGTCGAACATCGCGGCGCTAGTGCTCGCGATCGGTTTCGTGGTCCCGGCGCTGACGGCGACGTAGATCGTCGTTACGGGAATCCCGAGCGTTTCGACGTATTCCGGATTCCATGTGCTGCCGTCCGGGCTGGTCTCCCAAACTGCTACGGGTGCGACGCTGCTGGTCCTGACGCGGAAGTACTTGTGGTTCGATGCGCTGTACGGTGTTGAGCGGCGCGCCACTTTGCCGCCATTGTGACTTTCCAGGTGCAGCACGCCGTCTTCGATTCGGAAGCCAAGCCAGTTATCGGCGTTGATGCCGACCGCAATGATCGTCGTGGCGTTCGACGCGGCGCGGCGGACCTGTATCGTGACGCTGTTCTGGTTTAAATCGAACGAGTCAGTGGAGACATATCCGCTGAAGTGATTGCCATTGCGATTCGGCAAGGGCGTAACACTCAACGCGCCGAGTTTCTGCTCGACGGTCATCTTGGAGTCGAGCGTCTCGCGCGGCGTTGCGAGAACGCCGACTGCCCAGCGTGTGGTGCGTTCCGGCGCACTGAAGGTTTCATCGAGCAAAGGCACTGGCTCCGCGGGCTTAGGCGGAGGTGCGGGTTTCGGATCAGGCTGGCGTATTGGCTCCGGCGTGCGCACCGGTTCCGGCGCCGCTTTCGGCGGCGACGGTGCGGACGAATAGTGCGAGCTCGAATAATGCGAACCTGAATAATGAGAGCTTGAACTATGCGAACTATGGGAAGAGTGCGAACTGTGAGAGCTATGTGAGCGATGTGAACTGTGGGAGCGATGATCCGCGAGGTGAATGAAAAACGATCGCGCATTGCGCTTGAGGATGTAGCGGCCCTTGAATTTCCGCACTGTCGCTTCCGGTTCCAGTGTGGGCGTGATCGGGACGTGAGGCATCGGCGCAGCGGAACCGGAGTTTTGTGTGGCGAGGCCGAGGAGACTGGCACTGAGCGCGACGCGGGTTGTGAGTTTTCGGATCGAGAGAACGTCCAATAGATTCCACAGTGCATCTTTCCACGATGAATTCGTCATGCACGTTCCTTAGCGCCGCCGCCTGCGCTCGATGCGCTCGACCGCCACAATGTCTTTCGCCAGTTTCGTTCGCAATTGCATGAGCTCCGGCGATCCCCATGTATCCTCGGCAACATCCGCTGACACCAGCATCGCCTCCGCGGCAAGACGTTCGCGCAGGCGTTGTTTCGCGTCGCTTGTTCGATCCGCCGCGCGAATGGCTTTTTGTGCGTGCTCATGGATTCGCATAATGAGTGGCGTCAGCTCGGCATTGGGGAGACCGTAGTCTCGCGCCTTCCTGATCAACTGCGCGCCACTGGCGTATTTCGTCGAAGCGATTTCTTGTTGTGCGTACGGCACGATCGAACGCCTGACGGCCGACAGCGTGTCGGCCCGGCCGATCATGCGCGGACTCAGTAAAGACAGCGAGTCCGCCGCGGCGTCGAACCGCTGTTCACGGATTTCCGTTTCGATGGATTGCATGAGAGCGGTATCGATGATTGCACGGCCTTCCGCATATTGGGAACTGTCACGAGGCAGTTCCTTGAGGATTTCGATTGCGGCGCGCGGATCTGCTGTCGCGCGAATGCGCGCAAGATCGAATGCCGAGCGCACGGCCGGCGGGATTTCGCCATAGGCCGCGATTTCCGCGGTGGCACGTGGTACGTCGCCCGCGGCGAGGAGCTCCTCGATGTGATTCAGGCGTGGTTGTGCTGCAACGGCAAATACAATCGCGACGATGCAACCGATCCCGGCGTAACTCAGCCATTGTCGCGTATGTCGCCGCGTCGCCGTCCAATCGGCCGCGGCGTAATAAAGCGCGGCTAATGCGCCGATCGCAGACGCGACACTGATAAATGTGGCAATGCTCCAGTAGAAACCGCCGCGGCCGAAGGATACCAGGATGATGGTGCAGGCGAGCGACAGCAGGACAATCAGCAGCGTCCGCAGAAACCCGGCTCGTGTGCGAAATGCATCTTCCGTTGGCTGCGATGATGGTGTCAGACGCTTTCCAACGAAGCCCAGTGCGCCTTCTTTTTCGCCAAGCCGGTAACGCACGGTATGCGTCGGAACCCGCGCGATGTGAAGGTACTGTGTGACGATGCGCTCGCCGGCCTGTAATGGCCGCGCGAGAATGCGTAGCCATTCGCCATTGACGGCCGGCGCGTCCGTCTCTGTAATTCGATGCGAGCACGAGATGCTCGCGACGAGGTCCGCGTCATGTGCAATTTCATCGGCGCGCGGCGGATCGCTCCATCGCAATGTGTGGACGAGTGCCGGAGGATGCGACGTCGCAACGAAACGTTCCCACTCCTCGATTTCCAGCCACCGCTGCACTCGCCCCTGACCGCCGCACGGACTACACGACGCAATGCCTTTGCGGCAATTCCCACAATCCAGCGCGCCTTTCCCTCGACAATGGGTGCAGTTCAGCAGGCGCCGTGAACCGTTCGACGCGTAGCCGTACATCTTCCTCTGGCCTTTGCACACGCCACAGGTGAGATATCCCGTACCGCCGCAGGTATTGCACTGCACTTTCGCAGCGCCGTGGCAGGAACTGCAGGTGTCGATGTGATCGCTGTTTGTGCGCAACAACGCATTGCTCGTTGTCCACGGGTCGATGTTCGTCACGTCGCCGCGCGGCACTGTGATTCGCACGCGGTTGTTCGCCGGAACGCTTTTCCATATCAATCGCCGGCCGCGAATGGATGTCGATAAGAATCCGGCGTGATCGTGCGTCGAATCAATGGACGTAATCAGCGATTGAGGGTCTCGCGGCGGGGACAACTGAGTTGATGCCCACTGCACGAACGCGCCCCGCACAGCGGCGTGCCGATCCTCGGCCGCAAGAGAGCTCATGGAGGCACAGACACGGTCCGTGCGAAAAGGTGGCGCTATCGATCGAGGCTCGAGGTCTGCAGGAGAAATAGCGGCATTGCGAGTACCACGATTGCGATGCCGAGCAGTGCGACCATGAGCATGTCGTGCGTCAGGCTCATGACGAGAGTGCTGATCGCGCGGAATTGCCACAGCACAATGACCAGTAGCGTCATTGCGACGGGGACGAGCGGTTCTGCAAAGAGCGTCATGAGGAAGCGTCGATTGTGAATGCGCTGCAGGACGGCGTCATTGAATTCACGCGTTACATGCGGCGTCACGGGAATCGCGAGCTGGCGATCGAGATCGATCGCGCTTTGCAAGGCGCGCGTACACGAGGTGCAAGATTGCGAGTGCGCGTTGTGCGCGCGCACGCCGGCATCGAGCGACGACAGAAATTCAGTGCAATTCATTGCGATCGCTCCATCGACAGCCACGCCTCGCGTAGTGCGGCTCGCGCGCGGCTGAGGTGTGTCTTGACTGTATTTTCGGGGATGCCGAGGGCGGAGGAGATTTCGGAGACGGTAGCGTCTTCCCAGTAATGCAGCGTGACCACCGCGCGCTGTGCGGGCGACAGCCGCTTCAATAATTGCTCGAGCCGGCGAATGAGGATCACGTCGCGATGAGGCTCGAGATCGAGCGGATGCACATCGTCCAGCT
>JBQCJC010000356.1:0-14459 GCA_051953135.1 Thermoanaerobaculia bacterium
CGGACCGCGGTGGGGGGGGGGGCTCACCCCCCGCCTAGAATTCCACCCCCCCCCCGGAAAACGCCACCGAAAATGGGGGGGGATAAGCCCCCCCCGCTCCACCTCGGAGTGGGCTGTATGACGTTCCGCGTTCTTCCCATCCTCTGGCTCCTCGCCGCGATTCCATTCGTGCTTTGGTTTTTCATCGCCCGAGAAAAATCGCGCACGCGCATCGCGCGGCAATTCGCATCCGAACGTCTGCGCGGCGTTTCGAATCCGCTTCGCATCTTGCGTCCGTGGCTGCTCGCGATCGCGTTGCTCGCCGCAATCGTCGCGCTCGCGGGTCCGTACTCCGGATTCACGCTCGTGCCGATCGTCGCGCGCGAAGCGAATCGCGTGCTCGTGATCGACGTCTCGAACTCGATGGCCGCGGAGGATGTCGGTTCGTCGCGACTCGCGGCGGCGAAGGCGATCGCGCGCCGCATCGTCGATGCGCACAACGGTCGTGTCGCGTTGATCGTCTTCGAAGCGCAGCCGGAGATCATTTCGCCGCTGACCGATGACAGCGAGGCAGTCGGCGCATTGCTCGATACGTTGCAGCCCGGCGAAGTCGGTCAACCGGGCTCGGACCTCGGCACCGCGATCATCGCGGCGCTGCGACTCGTCGAAGCGGATCCGGTGCAGAAGGTCGATCTCGTCGTGATCAGCGATGGCGAGGATCAGGGCGTGCGCGTGGCCGAGGCGATTCAACGCGCGAAGGCGCGCGGCGTGGAGATCTCGACGATCGTCATCGGCTCGAGTGAAGGCGCGACGATTCCGACGAGCGCCGGCCCGATGCACGATTCCACCGGGGAGGTTGTCACGACGTACGCACGTGCGGATGTGCTGCGGGACGTCGCGAAGCAGACCGGCGGAAAAATGCTCGAGAATCCGTTCGCAGAACACGCGCTCGATCCGCTGTTGCGCACCGACGGCGTGACCGCGCGCGAGACGCACGTGCGCGTGCCGATCGATCGCTATCAGTGGCCGCTCGCGCTCGCGTTCATCGCCGTGTTGTTCGGATCGGTGTTGCATCGAGGTGCCGAATGAAAGTTGCGATCGTATTTCTTGCCGCCGCGGTTTCTCTTCCATCGATGTGGCGCGACACGAATTCACGCGCGTCGTCGGAACGCGGTCGTCACGCATACGAGAAGGGCGACTTCGCGAAATCTGAGGCGGCGTACAAACGCGCGGAGGAACTCGCACCTTCGACCATCAATGCATTCAACCTCGGCACCGCGCAAATCGCGGCCGGGCATCGTGAAGAAGGATCGGCGATGCTCGCGAAAGCACTCGAGGATCCGAATCTCACCGCCGACGCGTATTTCAATCGCGGCAACAGCGCGCTCGCGGCGAAAGCGCTCGATCACGCCATCGGTGATTACATCCAGGCGTTGAAAGCGAATCCGAAACACGAAGCCGCGAAGCGCAATCTCGAGATCGCGCTCGCACGGAAACAAGCGCAGCAGCGCGCGGCGAGCTCGCAACAGCAACAGCAAAAGAATCAGCAGCAACAGCAACAACAGAAACCGCAGCCGAACCAGGGCGCGCAGAAACCGCAGCCTGGACAGATGGATCTCGAAGCGTTGTTGCGTTCCGTGCAGCAGCAGGAACAGGAAGAGTTGCGGCGCATGAAGGCGAAGTCGGGGGAGGCGCGCATCGGGTGGTGAGGCGTTGCGCGATCGTGCTGCTGCTGTTGTTCGCGATGCGCGCCTTCGCGAAGAACGAGCTCGTCGTCGATTCGCGCAGCGTGCAGACGAACGACACCGTCACGATCACGGTCTCGCTCGAAGGTTCGTTCGCGTCGATTCAGGAGCCGCATGTCCCGCTGCAGAATCTGCGATTCCTCGGCGAGCCATCCGTCTCATCGGAGTTCGCGTTCATCAACGGCGATGTCTCGCGTCGCAAGACGTTTCGCTTCGTCGTGCGACCGATTGCGCCGGGGCGCGCGCAAGTCGGGCCGGTCGTGTTGACCAGCGATGATGGCCAGCGCGACACGCTCGCCGCGATCGCGCTGAACGTCGAGCCGGATCGCGTCTCGGCGTCGAATGATGCGGAAGCGGTGTTGCGCGATTTACTCGCGCAGCGGCGCGCGCCGATGTTCGTCGTCGCAGAAGTGCAGAAGAACAGCGCGTTCATCGGCGAGCCGATCGCGGTCACGTGGTATCTGTACAACGCGGCCGCGATTCAGGAAGGGCAGATCGTCTCGGTGCCGAAGCTCGCGGAGTTCTGGCTCGAAGAGCTTCCGCGCGGCGATCAAGCCGAGCGCGTCTACCTCGGCGACATCATGGTCCAGCGTCTGCCCATTCGTCGCGCAATTCTCTTTCCGCTGCGCAGCGGAACCATTCGCGTCGAAGGCATGACCGTTTCTGCCTCGATCATGCAGCGCACGAGCGCGGGTCCGTTCTCGATGTTCGAAGGCTCGATCGTCGAGACGACATTCACCTCGGCGCCATTCGATGTCGCGATCAAACCGCTGCCGCCGGGGCCGGCGATCGATGCGGTCGGCGATCTCACGTTGAAGTGCGAGCCCGCGCGGCAGCGCAATGCAGGCCCGGTCGTGTTGCGCGCGACGCTCGAAGGCATTGGCAATCTGCGTGCGACCGCGGCGCCGCGATTCGAGGGCAAGATCGCCGGCACGGTGCAAGTCGAGAATGGACCAGTGACCGTGAATCGCGACGACGCGAACATCACGATGGCGCGGCGCTGGGAGTTTTTGATCTTTCCTTCGAGTCCCGGACCACTCGAGATTCCGCCGCTCGCGATGCGCGTGTTCGTGCCGTCGACGGGCGAGCGCCGCGATCTGCGTTGCGGCATGTCATTTCTCGATGTCATTGCGGCGAAGCCGCCGCTGCACGAGAACGCACCGTCGACAGCACCGAATGTCGAAGTCGCGGCGAAGCAGCGATGGCCATGGGTCGTCGGTTCGATCGTCGTGTTGATCGCGGTCGTCTTCGCCGCTGCGCGATCGCGTGATGTGCTTGTGTTGCGCCGCGAGGTGAATGACGTCGTGCGCGACGGGAGTCCCGAAGAGATTCGCGCGCGAATGCAGCAGCAGGTGAGAATCGATCCGCGCGAAGCGAGCGACCGCGGCGATGCGTATCGCGCACTGCTGTCACTGCTCGATGCGAAAGAGCGCGAGCGCGATATCGCCGAAGATTACGACGATGAGGTTCGAGAACGAGTGCGAGACGTGCTGAGGTATCGAGGATGACGCGACCGATTCTGCGAACACGGCGACTGACGTTGCGCCCCTTCACGCTCGACGATGCTCCGATCGTGCAACAGCTTGCAGGGGAGTACGAGATCGCGCTGAACACGCTGATGATTCCGCATCCCTATCCCGATGGTGCGGCCGCAGATTGGATCGCGTCTCACGATGACGATCATCGTGAGAATCGCATTCATCATTTCGCGATCGATGACGGCTCGCTGTGCGGCGCGATTGCGTTGGTGATGAAAGACGAGTCGATGGCGGAGATCGGCTACTGGCTCGGGAAGCCGTACTGGAATCGTGGCTATGTTTCGGAAGCAGCGCGCGAGTTGGTTCGACACGGATTCGAAGATCTCGGATTGCGACGCATCTTCGCCGGATGCTTCAAGCGCAACGTCGCGTCCGCGCGCGTGATGGAGAAGGCGGGCCTGACGTACGAAGGCATGCTGCGCCATCACATGATGAAGTGGGGCGAGCCGCAGGACGTCACGTTCTACGGCGTGCTGCGCGACGAGTGGCTCAGCGCGCGATGAACGGCAGCACGAACAGCAACGACAGAATCAAAGCGATCCAGCGTTCGAGCTTGTAGGTGGTTTCGGTCGAGTCCATGCTCGCTATTGAAGCGGGCGAATGTGGCGAGATTGTGGCGCGTCGAGCTATTTCTTCGCGCGAAAGCCGCGCTCCGTTTCATCGAGACGATCGAATCCGGCGTCGAGAAATGCGTTGCGCGCAGGATCGGTGAGCGGCTCGCCGATGATCTCCATCGCCTCGACGGGCCGCCGTTCCTCGAGTGAAATCTGTTCGATCAGCGTGTCCCACTCCTGACGGCGGAACAGCGTGACGGTGATGTGCGGCCATTCGATGGCCGCGTGCCACGCGTGTTCCGCCGCGGTGCGATTGGCCGGTGTGTCGATGAGCCACACCGGCGTCGTGAACGCAAGCTTCTCGAGCTGCGACGAGTAATCCTCGTCGAAGACGATCACCAGCCGCACTGCTTTCCTTTGTTCTGCGTGTCGAGCCAGTTGAGCAACGGACGGAAGTAGTCGACGACCGCAGTCGCATCCATTTCTCGCTGACCCGTCATCGCCTCGAGTGCATCGGGCCACGGACGGCTCATGCCCATCGCGAGCATCTTCTCGAGTCGCGCGCCCGCTTCCTTGTTGCCGTAGATCGAGCAGCGATTGAGCGGTCCCGTTTGTCCCGCGATCTGACAGAGCGAGCGATGGAACTGGAACTGAAGAATGCGCGCGAGGAAGTAGCGCGCGTACGGCACGTTCGCGGCGATGTGGTACTTCGCACCCGGATCGAAGAAATTCTCGCCGCGATCTTCGGCGGGCTCGATGCCCTGGTACTGGCGGCGCAAATCGTTCCACGCCTTGTTGTAATTCGCCGGCGTGATCTGGCCGGAGAAGACGCCCCAGCGCCACTTGTCCATCATGATGCCGAACGGGAAGAACGCGATCTTGTCGAGCGCGTCGCGAAGCAGCAGCGGAATGTCCGCGCTCGCGGGCGGCTCTTTGTCGAGCAAGCCGATTTTCACGAGATACGCGGGCGTGACCGAAAGTGCGATCGTGTCGCCGACCGCTTCGTGGAAGCCATCGTTCGCGCTGTTCTTGTAGAGATACGGCTGCGTGTTGTACGCGCGCTGATAGAAGTTGTGACCGAGCTCGTGATGGATGGTGTTGAAGTCATCCGCATTCTTCTCGATGCACATCTTGATGCGCAGATCTTCGACGTCATCGACATCCCACGCGCTCGCGTGACACACGACGTCGCGATCGCGCGGCTTGATGAACATCGAGCGTTCCCAAAATGTCTGCGGGAGTTTCGCGAATCCGAGGGACGTGAAGAAGCCCTCACCGATGCGCACCATCCCGAGCTCGTCGATGTCTTTGCGCTTCTCGAGAATTTTCGTGAGGTCGTAACCGCGATCCGCTTTCGCGGGCGCAACGACGTCGTAGATGTTGCCCCACTCCTGCGCCCAGATGTTGCCGAGGAGATGAGCGGGGATGGGCTTGTCGAGAGCGACGACCTTGTCGCCGTACTTTTTGTTGAGGTTCCAGCGAACGTAGCAATGCAGTGAGTCGTAGAGCGGCTTGACCTGACCCCACAAACGATCGACTTCCGCCGCGAATGCATCGGGCGGCATGTCGTACTTCGAGCGCCACATCGCGCCGGTGTCGGCGTATCCGAGCTCTTTCGCGCCCTGGTTCATCAACGTGACGAAGCGCGTGTACTTGTCGCGCATCGGCACAGAGATCGTGTGCCAGCCTTTCCATGCTTCGAGCAGTTCGTCGGGCTTGCGGCTCGTGCGCATGATCGTCGTGATCTCGTTGATGTCGAGACACGCGTCGCCGCTCTTGCCTGGAGGACAGTACTTGCCCGCGCCGTACGTTGCTTCGAGCTCCGAAGCGATGCGCGTCATCTCCGCGGTGAGCGCGGAATCGGAAGGACCCGGCGACGTGAGCGTGAGTTTGATGATGTCGAGCTTGCGACGCACATCGGCGGGCAGTTCGAGGTTATCGAACTTCGCTGCCTCTTTCGCGAGCTCGACGCCGATGTTCGTCAGCTTCTCGTTCTCGCGCGCGGCGATGATCTGCGTGTCTTCGGTGATGTACGTCGATTGCACCCACGACGCGCGTTGCGAATCGACATTCGCCGCCGCGAGTTTCGCCTCGGCGTCATTCACGAACTTCACGGCGTCGTCGACGGTGGGACCAGCGGGGAGTGGAGGAGTGGTTTCGTGCATTTCGGCGGACTCTGCTGCCGGCGTTGCGGTGGCCGGCTCGGTGACAGGCTGTGCAGCGGGCGTCATCGCCGTTGTGCACGCGGCGAGCGCAAGTGCTGCAAGACCCGTGAGGATCTGAGGAATCGATCGCATCAATTTGCCTCCCGATGTTTTCCGCGTGCGGATGAGCAAGCGCGCGGCCAGCGGAGTATATCGATCAACTCCACGTGAATTTTGGTGACGCGATTCCTTCGTCATCCGTATGTATGGGGTACCATCCACTTTCGTCAGAACTCGCGGCGATGTGGATCGTCGCAAACACGATGAATCTAGGGAGATCCATGACCTCAAAGTCCCGCCTTGCCGTACTCGCAGTTCTCGCAGTCCTCGTCGCGCTCCCCGGTCTCGCCGCAGACAAAACGTCGAAGCGCCGCTCCGTGAGTCCTCCAACACCCGGCGTTCTGTTCACCGCGCAGGTCATCGGAACGATCACGGATGCCGTGACAGGTGCGCCGGTCGCGAATGTGCGCGTGAGTGGCGGACGTCGCAGCAGTCAGTCGGATGCGCAGGGAAAATTCGAGATCAAAGCCGCCGAGGGATACGGCGAGATTCTGTTCGACGCGAGTCGCTCGGGATACACGATCTATCGCTCGAAGCTCACCGGCGCCGGTCCGCACGTTCTCAACATTCAATTGCAGCCGACGCCGACGGTGACGGTACGCAAAACGGACAACACGACGATTCAGGTCGACTACGAGAATCTGACGTTCGGCTATGCGGTGCCGTTCAGCGGCTATCGCGCATCGGAGTCGGAGCAGTTTTGCTTCGGCAGCTCCACCGCGGAAGTGCACAAGTCGGCGATGAAGCGAATCGTCGGTCCTGGTGTGACCGGCGCGTCCGCATGCTGCACGGTGCGTGAAGCGATGAAGGTGCGCCTCGAGCAGAAGAACGGCGCGGTGAACGATGTGTGGTTCATCGATTCGTGCGACACGGAGTACCGGCAGGAACTGATTGTCACGAATCACGTGACGGGTGAGCCGATGGACATTCCGTGGTCGGACATCGCGGAAGTGATCTTCCCGTAGTCGATACGACCGCGAACGGATCGCACGCGTAGAATTTCGCGGTGACCGTTCTCAACACCGCGCTCGAAGACATCGAGCGTATTTACGAAGCGCAGCAGAAGAATCGCGCTGCCGTTGCGAATACGACGGCAGCGCAACGTATCGAGAAGCTGCGCCGCCTCGAGCGCGCGCTGTTCACCCATCGCGAGGAGATTCGCAAAGCGATGTGGGAGGACTATCGCAAGCCCGCCGAGGAAGTGGATCTCTCTGAGATCTATCCCGTGGCGGGTGAGGCGCGTCATTCGATGCGTCATCTGCGCAAGTGGATGACGCCGAAGCGCGTGCGCACGCGTCTCGCGCTCCTCGGATCGACGTCGCGCATCGTGTACGAGCCGAAAGGCGTGGTGTTGATCATCGCGCCCTGGAACTTTCCGTTCAATCTCACGCTCAGTCCATTGGTCTCCGCGATTGCGGCCGGCAACTGCGCGATGATCAAACCTTCGGAACTCGCGCCGGCCTCCGCCGCGTGCATGAAGCGAATTCTCGCGGCGTTGTTCGAGGAGTACGAAGTTGCGGTGATCGAAGGCGACGCATCGATCGCGCAAACGCTGCTCGCGAAGAAGTTCGATCACATCTTCTTCACCGGCAGCCCCGCGGTTGGACGCATTGTGATGAAAGCGGCGTCGGAACATTTGACGTCCGTGACGTTGGAACTCGGCGGGAAATCGCCGGCGATCGTCGATGAATCGGCGAATCTCGATTCCGCGGCGAAGAAGATTGCGTGGGGCAAAGCGCTGAATGCCGGTCAGGCGTGCATCGCACCAGACTACGTGCTCGTGCAGGAGACCGTGCGCGATGCGTTCCTCGCGAAGTTGGGTGAGAAGTTCGCGGCGTTAGGCGATGAAGGCTCGCGCGGGATTCTCGTGAATGATCGACACGCTTCACGCGTGCATCGATTGCTCGATACGGCGATTGCGTTGGGTGCCGAAGTGTTTGTTGGCGGTACGGGTGAAGGTCGCGAACTGAAGCCGACTGTCCTCACGAATGTCGCACCGGACGCGCCGGTGATGCAGGAAGAGATTTTTGGCCCGATCCTGCCGGTGCTCACGTATCGCGATCTCGATGACGCATTCGCGATCATCCATCAACGCGAGAAGCCGCTCGTCCTGTACGTGTTCAGTCGCGCGAAGGAAGCGATTCGAAGGATCGTGTCCCACACGCGTGCGGGTGGAACGTCGATCAACCACACGATGATTCACTTCTATCAACTCGAGCTCCCATTCGGCGGCGTGGGCCACAGCGGCGTCGGCAAATCGCACGGCTTCTACGGATTCGAAGCGTTCTCGAACCCACGCGGCGTTTTGCAACAACGATTGCCATTCAGCGCGATCGAGTTGTTGTTCCCACCGTATGGCGCGAAGCTGCAGAAGTTTTTGATCGACTTCACGGTGAGGTGGTTGTAGAGCGCCACGGAAGCGAACGATTCGTGTCTGTTCTCGGCGTGGAAGCGTTTTTCATTGTCCTGCTGCTCATCGGTGCTGCCGTCATCGCCGTGATCATCGTTCAAGCCGTCTGCGCGAAGCGGCGCGGCTTGCTTACGAAGAAAGTCTGGAGCGGCTCAGACGCGAGCCGGCGAATCCTTACCTTCGCACGGAGACGTTGCGCCTCGGCCGCGCATATTCACGTCGCACGCGCAATCGTTTCGGCGTGACGTTGTTCGATGAAGTCGCGCTCTCAAACGACATCAGCGCTGCGTGTGCTGCTCACGCGCAGCCGAAGTCCGCACGCGAGTCGATCGAAACCCGACTCGCGAACCTCGCCGCGTTGAAAGCGCGTAGTCTCATCGACGAATCAGAGCTCGCGGCACGTCGTCTCGAGATTCTGCGCGAGGTCTGATCGTCAATTTGTTGACGTTCGTCGCGTCCTACTCGCCATCCACAAAAACATCGCGCCTAACAAACATGCCGCGGGGCATACGAGCAGTGAGTAGCGCATCTGTTCGGGATTCGTCGCGACGCCTAACGCGTCGCTCACTTTGCCGATGATCGGGGAGCCGATGCCGTACGCGGCGATGTTGACGATGGAGAAGAAGATGCCAATCGCGAGGCCGCGGAGATTCGGGCCGGCGATTTCGGTCACGTCGGCGGTCGCGGGTCCGACCCACAGAATCGCGAGCACGTAGAGCAGCGTGTTGACTGCGACGAGTGCAACGAGGTTGTTGATGAAGAGCAATGCGATCCAGAGCGGGACGCAAAGCAGCGCGGTGATTGCAGTGAGCGCGAGGCGGCCGCCCGGAAGTTTGCGACTCAGTCGATCGGAGATGACGCCCGCGTAGATCATGCCGGCGACGCCAACCGTCAGCGAGATGACTCCGGCGAAGGTGCCGATCTGGAGGAGTGTGAGGTGATGGACTCGGATGAAGAACGCGGTGACCCAAACCGCGATGTTGTTCGACGCGAGTCCGACGAGTGCGTAGCCGATGAAGAGGAGATTCAATGTTCGCGAACGAAAGAGGTCCGTCCACTTCGCGCTGGTCTTCGCCGCCTCCATCACGCCGCGCGGTTACTCACGCAGCATGAAAATGAGGATCGCGAGTACGAGTCCGGGGAATCCGAGAAACCAGAACGCGGCGCGCCAGCCGTAGCTTTGCCCGATCCAGCCGCCGAGAAAAAATGCGAGACCGCCGCCGATCGCGATCGCGGATGAATAGATCGCGTTGACGGTGCCGCGCATGCGCAGCGGAAAGTAATCGCCGAGGAGTGAGAGCGAGGCGGGACCGAGTGTAGCCTCGCCGACGCCGACCATCAGCCGGCAAAAGAAAATTGACCAGAAGCTGTTCGCGAATCCGGTGAGTCCGGAGAAGAGACTCCAGGTCGCGAGTCCAATCGCGATCATGTTCTTGCGCGACGTACGATCCGCGAGGCGCCCGAACGGAATGCCGAGGAGCGTGTAGAAGAACACGAAGGACGTCGAGCCGAGGAGCGCGAGCTGCAAATCCGTGAATCCCATTTCGGCCTTGATCGGCTGAAAGAGGATGTACATCACCTGCCGGTCGAGGAAGTTGAGGACGTAGACGGCGGTGAGGACGGCAAGCGCATACCACGAGTAGCCGCCCGGCCGGGCGGCAATAAGAGGCTGATTGGACATGGCGTTAGTGTAAACGAGGAAACGCGGACGGCCGAGTCCGGCGTTAGAGCTCAAGCGTTTTCAGCTTGCTCACGCGGCCGAGATGCGTGAAGTCGCGATCGCAATGAAGGATGGTTGCGTTGTTGCGCAACGCAACCGCCGCGATGAGGCAATCGGTGCTCGATCGAATCGTTCTTCCCGCGCGCCGTGCAGCGCGATAAATGTGAATCGCGTCGTTAAAGACATCCGCGGTGCATGGATTCTCGATGATCGGGATTTCAGCAAAGCCGGCGAGTGTCGCGCGGTACGAACGCTCGTCGTGGATGCCTTGCAGGATCTCCTGCAGTACGGGAAGGCACGTCACGACCTGTTCGTCGCCGACGACTTCGCGGTAGCGCAACCCGCGACCGCGAAGTACTTCGATCCATGCGCTTGTGTCGACGAGAATCATTTCGTCACGACTGCCGACATCCACTCGGGCGACGATTCGCGATCGAGCGATTCGTAAATTTCGAGCAGGCGCTCTTCGCAACGCGACACGCGCTGCTGCTCCGGAGGTGCTAGTGCGGTGCGAGTCTCGTGCTCGACGTAAATCGTGCGCAAGACATCGCGACACTCGGCCGGCAGGAGCTCGATGGCGCGCGCGACCCGCAGCGCTTCGTGGAGCGCCGTCGGTCCCGCACTCGTGCGGGGTGTATCGCGGATCGAATAGTTGCGCGGATCATCGCCGCGCATCGTCGCGAGATCACCGAACCACACGTCGTACTTCCCGAGCTCCAGGAGCAGGTCGGCGCCGCGCGCCGTGTTCAACGCGAAAGCTTCTGCGACGGTCTGTCCTGAGATTGTGTTCATAAACCGAGGCTACCTCGGTTTTTGTTAGCGCGCCATGACAATCTCGCGCCACCGGGTGCCACCCGCTTCGAACTCTACAATCGCGCGAATTTGCAGCGGTTCCGTAGGACGGCTCGTCGTCGTCACCACCGTCACGACCTGACCGATTACCTTCTCTTCACCGGCGTTCACCACCTCGTTGTAATAGCGGTTGTTGCGAAGGATCGTGTACTGCGCCATGCCCGGCGAGTCGATCTCCATGCGGCGCACGTGAATCGGCACATTCGCACGATTGCGGATGTACACATTGATCGTTGCCGGCGCGTTGTCCTGCGAGCCGAAAAAGATCTCGTGAGCCAGGCGCGCGTCGATGTCCGGTTGAGGGATGTCCGCCGGCCGACTTGTTTTTGAGCTGCCGCAGGCGAAGAGGGCCGCGGTGAGAACGACAACAACCAGTGACGAAAAGCGATGACGCATGGTACGGCCTCCCGATTCCGTGTTATGCAGCGCGGTCATGAAGAAGCTCATCATTTTTCTTACGCTCGTGGCAAGTGCCATGAGTGGTTCGGCTCAGGAGCGCCTCACGCGACTTCTGCGCCAGCCCGACATTCATGGCGACACCGTCGCCTTCGTTTACGCCGGTGACATCTGGCTCGCGTCGGCGAAAGGCGGCGACGCACGCCGGCTCACATCCGATGAAGGGATGGAGTACTTCCCGAAGTTTTCGCCTGATGGACGCTGGATCGCATTCACTGGCGACTACAGCGGCAGCCGCCAGGTGTTCGTGATCAGTGTCGATGGTGGCGCGCCGCGGCAGCTCACGTTCTACAACGACGTCGGCGCGCTTCCTCCACGCGGTGGAATCGACAACCGCATTCTCGACTGGACGCCGGACGGCAAGAACATTCTCTTTCTGCCGCATCGCGTTCCGTGGAGCGATCGCATGGCGCGGCCGTACGTCGTGCCTGTGGCCGGCGGAATGGAAACGCCGCTCGCGATTCCGGAAGGTGGCGGCGGGATGTATTCGCCCGATGGAAAGAAGCTCGTGTACACGCCAATCGAGCGCGAGTTCCGGACGTGGAAACGTTACCGCGGCGGACGTGCGCAGGACGTCTGGATCTACGACCTCGTCGCGAACAAGTCCGAGCAGATCACCAACAATCCCTACACCGACAATCAGCCGATGTGGATCGGCGACACGATCTACTTCACGTCCGATCGTCCCGACGCCAACGCGAAGGAAGCGGGACGGCTGAATCTCTACGCATACGAGTTGAAATCGAAGCAGACGCGCAAGGTCACGAATCACAACGACTATGACGTTCTGTGGCCGAGCGCCGATCAGTCGCAGATCGTTTATGAAAACGGCGGCTATCTCTATCGCTTCGATGGGCAGAAGAGCGAGCGCATTCCGATTCGCGTGTACGGCGATTTCCGCGGCACGCTGCCGTACTTCAAGAACGTAAAGGATAACGTCGAGGGCTACTCGCTCTCGCCGAGCGCCGCACGCGCTGTGTTCACCGCGCGCGGTGATCTGTTCACCGTTCCGGCGAAGGAAGGCGAGATCCGCAATCTCACGCAGACGCCGGGAATCCGCGAGCGTGATGGCAGCTGGTCGCCGGACGGCAAATCGATCGCGTATCTCTCCGATAAGAATGGCGAATACGAGATCTACGTGCACAGCGCCGACAACGCGGGCGAGGAACGGCAGATCACGAAGGACGGCAAAGCATGGCGTTTCACGCCGTTGTGGTCGCCCGATTCGAAGATGCTCGCGTACTCCGACAAAGATCACGCGCTGCACATCGTCGACATTGCGAGTGGCAAGGTCACGGACGTTGACAAGAATCAGTACGCCGACATCACGCACTATCGCTGGTCGCCTGATTCGAAGTGGGTTGTGTACACGAAGTCGGGCGCGACGCAGTTCTCGTCAATCTACGTTTACAACGTGACTGACGCGAAGGTCTCACGACTCACGAGCGGTCGAACGGATGACAACGAGCCGGTGTTCGATCCGAAAGGGCGCTATCTCTACTTCACGTCGAATCGCGATTTCAATCTGACGTTCAGCGGCTGGGAGTTCAACTACGTTTACACCGATCCGGAGCGCGTCTACGTCGGCATTTTGTCGAACGATGGTCCGGCTCTGTTCCTGCCGCAGAGCGACGAAGAAAAAGCGTTGATGCCCGCGGCGCCCGAGAAGAAGGACGAGAAGAAAGCTGCCGCGGTGGCCGTGAAGATTGATACCGCTGGTTTCGAGAATCGCGTGCGCGCGATTCCGGGCTCGCCGGGTTCGTACGGTCAGCTCAATGCAGTGGCGAACGGTGTGCTGTACGTGAAAGGCGATGGCGGTGATGCATCGCTGAAGATCTACGACATCGACAATCGCAAGGAAGAGACGATCGCCGACGGCGTCGGTGATTACGATCTCGCGCCGAGCGGCGAGAAGCTGCTCGCACACATTGGTCCGAATTACTCGATTCTCGCGCCCACGTCGGGACAGAAGCCGAACGATTCGCTGGTGAAGCTCGACGGCATGGAGATGAAGATCGATCCGCGCGCGGAGTGGACGCAGGAATTCACGGATGCGTGGCGCATTCTTCGCGACTGGTTCTACGACCCGAACATGCACGGCCTCGACTGGAATGGCATTCGCCAGAAGTACGGTCAGCTCGTGCCGTACGTCGCGGACCGCAACGATCTCGATTACATCCTCGGCGAGATCGCGGGCGAACTGAACGCCGGTCACACATACGTCGGTCCTTCGCCCGACACGAACACGAAGCGCGTCGACAACGGTCTCCTCGGCGCAGAGATCGTTCCGGCCGATGGCTACTACAAAGTACAGCACATCTTCCCCGGCGAGAACTGGCACGAGCAGTACCGTTCGCCGCTCACCGAACCGGGTGTGAAAGTGGGCGAGGGCGATTACATCCTCGCCGTCGATGGCGTTTCGACGAAAGGCGTCGACAACTTCTATCGATTGCTCGAGAACAAAGCGAATCGCGTCGTCACGCTGCTCGTGAACTCGAAGCCGGACACGAATGGCGCGCGCGGTGAGCGCGTGCGTCCCGTGAAGAAGGAAACGAACCTTCGCTACCTCGATTGGGTCGAGTCGCGCCGCCGCTACGTCGAAAAGGCGTCGAACGGCCGCATCGGCTACATGCATTTGCCGAACACGGGCGCCGAGGGAAATCGCGAGTTGGTGAAATCCTTCTACCCGCAGGCCGACAAAGAAGCGCTGATCATCGACGATCGCTACAACGGCGGCGGCTTCATCCCGGATCGCATGATCGAGATGCTCGATCGTCCGGTGCTGAACTACTGGGTGCGTCGCAATGTCGAGCCGCAGTCGACGCCCGCGTACGCGCACGTCGGTCCGAAGGTGATGCTCATCAACGGCTATTCATCATCGGGCGGCGATGCGTTGCCGTACTACTTCCGCAAGCGCAAGCTCGGCACGATCATCGGCACG
>JBQCJC010000357.1:0-22267 GCA_051953135.1 Thermoanaerobaculia bacterium
CTTGCGATTGTGGCTTCGGCACGAGCTCGAGCACGCGTCGCGCCGCAACATCGAATTCGTCGAGATCCGGCTTGCGCTTCGAGAATTTCTCGATGTCGCCTTGCCGAAGAATCTGCGCGACGAATTTCTCCTGCTCGCGCAATCGCGGCACGAGCTCCGTCGTCGTGAGGTCGGTGCTGATGTACGGCCGCGTCGCCGCGAGATACGCGCGCGTCGCATCCGCCAGTTTGCCCCACGAACGCGCGGCTTGCAGCGCCGCGACGAGTCGCTCTTCCGGCGATTGCAACGACAGAGCTTCTTCTTCGATGCGTTTCTTCGCGCGAAGAAACACGAGCACCCACACGATCATCGCGAGCAACACCGCGAGGCCGATCGCGACGAACGGCATGCGCGGATACGGCACCACCCGCGGCTGCGCGAGCGGCGCGACGTTCATCGGATCGTTCGCCTGCAGCACCGAGTGAATCGGAATCGTGACGTGAATCGGCGCGCCGTTCATCGTCGCGTTCACGACGAACGGTTTCGGCGTGAACGTGCGCACGACGATGCGCTTTCCTTCGTTCGACACGACTTCGTAGTCGCGCGACGGCTGCAGTTGGACGGCGGAGGGAAACTCGATCGTCACCAGCTCGCCGACGGTCGGCGATGGCGGCGCGTATGTCGCGCTGACGAGCAGGAGGATCGCGAGAATCATGCGGACGTGCGGCGTTGCCGCGCCGAGCGCTCGCGGAAGAAGCGCAGCAGCTCGCGGTCATACGAAAGCGCGGTGGAGATCGGGAGATGATCGATGCCGGCGCTGCGAAAGCGCCGCGTGAGTTGCTCGAAGCGATGACTCGAGCGCCGCGAGACATCGGCGCGCGCGAGCTCGATCATGCGCGTTTCATTCGATTCGAGATCGACGAGTCGCGCGATCGCGCCGCGCGGCACGCGCTCTTCGCGCGGATCGAGAATCGGAATGGCGATGACGTCGTGGCGCTGATTCAAGCGCTGCAACGGTTTCTCGAACGCGAGATCGAGAAAGTCGGAGAGCACGAGAATGACCGCCCGTTTGCCGGCGGTGCGTTCGAGAAATCGAACGGCATGATCGAGATCCGCGCGGCCGCTCGCGGATCGCAACGCTGCTTCGACGGCGTGCGTGACGATGACCTGCGCGTGCGTGCGTCCGCGCCGTGGCGGAACGAAGGCACGCACGCTGTCGCTGAAGAGGAGTAGTCCCGCGCGATCAGAGTTCTCGACCGCGGAGAAGGCAAAGATCGCGGCGAGCTCCGCCGCGAGATCGCATTTGCGCCAGTCGACGGAGCCGAAGGCCATCGAGCCGCTGACGTCGACGGCGATGATGACCGTGAGGTCGCGCTCTTCGATGAATTCTTTGACGTGCGGCACGCCGCTGCGCGCGGTGACGTTCCAGTCGATGGTGCGGACGTCGTCGCCGGGCATGTACTCGCGCACCTTTGAGAACTCGATGCCGCGGCCGTGAAACGCGGAGTGGTAGTCGCCCGCGAATCCGAGTCGAATCATGCGCAGGCTCGCGAGCTCGAGGTCGCGCACGCGACGCACGAGCGGCGCGCGCAAATCAGGTTCTTTGCGTTTGAAGAACATTTACGGGACCGCGACGCTGGCGAGAATCTGGTCGATCAGGTGATCCGCGGTGATGTTCTCCGCCGCGGCTTCGTAGCTGAGCACGAGTCGATGTCGCATCACGTCATGCGCCACGGCTTTGACGTCTTCGGGCATGACGAAGTCGCGCGCATCGATGAATGCATGCGCTTTCGCAACGTGTGCGAGCGCAAGTGTTGCGCGCGGCGATGCACCGAACGTCAAATGCTTCGATGGTTTTCGCGTCGCATTCACAATCGCGACGATGTAGCGGCCGATTTTCTCGTCGACATGCAGGCGCGCCGCGAGATGCGCGACGGAGCGAATCTCGTCGAGGGTGAGCACGCGCTGGACGGCAATGGTCTCGGCGGTGGGATCGAGGTAACGTCCAAGCATGCGCAGTTCTTCGTCCTGCGTGGGATACGAGACTTTGAGTTTCATCACGAACCGATCGACCTGCGCCTCAGGCAGCGCATACGTCCCTTCATGTTCGATCGGGTTCTGCGTGGCGATGACGACAAACGGATCCGGCAGCTTGTACGACGTGTCGCCGATCGTCACCTGCCGCTCCTGCATCGCTTCGAGCAACGCGCTCTGCACCTTCGCCGGTGCGCGATTGATCTCATCTGCAAGAACGAAGTTCGCGAAGATCGGTCCGAGTCGCGCGTTGAACGTGCGTCCTGCCGGATCGAAAATCTGCGTGCCGGTGATGTCGGCCGGCAACAGATCAGGCGTGAACTGAATGCGCTTGAACGACGCATCAATCGCCGACGCGAGCGTCTTCACGAGCAGCGTCTTCGCAAGCCCCGGCAATCCCTCGACCAGCACATGCCCGCGAATCAAAATCGCAATCACGAGCCGGTTGAGAATCGCATCCTGCCCCACGACCACGCGCGACACCTCTCTGCGCAATCGTGCGATCGTTTCCTGAGACTGTTCTGTCGTTCCGGTCATTCAATTTCGGAGTTTAGCGCGGTTCCCATGCCTGATCCGGCAACTCTGTCGTAGCGATTGTGTCTATGCCAACAAGCGTCGCGAAGAAGTCACTCCGCGCTTCGCTTCCGTTCGAAATGACCGCCGCAATCCATGTAATGCGTCGCATCGAAGCGTGCGCGACCGATTCCGGCCGGCGGCGCGCGCAGATGATTGAAGAATGCCGCGAAGTCCTCGGCGCCAATTCATTGTCGTTGTGTCATCTGCGTCAGGACGGCGAGCTCGCATTCCTCAATATCGCCGGGAACCCGCCCGACCCGGACACCGTCCGCGAGATTGTTGCTCGCGTTTCCCGACGATCGCGACAATGGTTCAGTGCGATCGAGCGGCGTGAATTCACCGACGTAGCTCTTGCCGGGCGAGGCTCCGATCTTGTCTGTGCCGTCATGCCACAACCCGCCCAGCCATGGGCCGAAGACTTCGTAGCGTTCATCGCGGAGCGTTTCATTCGTACGCGCACGACGATTGCGCCCGACACAGTAAGCGCGAGGAACAACCTCGCCTTACCGGCAAACATGATCATCGGTCCGTCTGCGTCGATGAAACGTTTGTTAGAACAGATGCGGGCTACTGTAGGCAGCGGTCTCGATGTTCTGCTCACGGGTGAAACCGGTACCGGTAAAGAGCTCTTTGCGCATCTTGTCCATGATTCCGGTCCGACCCGTAACGGCCCGTTTATCGCCATTAATTGCGCGGCCATTCCCAGTGAACTATTGGAAGCCGAATTGTTCGGAGTCCAAAAACGGATTGCAACCGGCGTCGATCCACGACCAGGCCTCTTTGTCGAAGCGGACAAGGGCTCGATGTTCCTGGATGAAGTCGGCGAACTGCCTGAACGACTTCAAGCAAAACTGCTGCGCGTCTTACAGGAGCGCGAGGTACTCGCACTCGGTGCAACCCGGCCGCGCAAAATCGCAGTCCGCGTCGTCTCCGCGTGTAATCGGAATCTTCTCGAACTGGTACAAGCGCGCGCATTTCGCGCCGACCTTTACTATCGGTTGCGCGGACTCGAGTTCCACATACCCGCCTTACGTGAGCGACGGGAAGACATCCCCTCGCTGGCGATCGAGTTTGCGAATCGCGCAGCCGAGTCTTACGGCAAATCCGTCCTGGGCATTACGAATGGAGCCTTAGAACTTCTGCAGGATCAGGACTGGCCCGGCAACGTTCGCGAGTTGCAAAGCGAAATCCGGCGCGCGGTGCTTGTCTGTGAATCCGA
The DNA here is from genome assembly GCA_051953135.1 of Thermoanaerobaculia bacterium. GTDB lineage: Bacteria > Acidobacteriota > Thermoanaerobaculia > Gp7-AA8 > Gp7-AA8 > QHVT01. The sequence continues at coordinate 3,809 of JBQCJC010000357.1, forward strand.
GGACAGCCTCGATATCGCGCATTTTTCTTCACTGAGCGTTACCGCGAGACAACATCCCACCAGAGTGGAGATTCAAGGAGAACCGGCTAAGACCGGGCTCTCATTGAGAGAACAACTCGATTCCGTCGAACGAACCGCGATTGAACGAGCGATGGTCACCGCGCAGGGAAATCACTCGCGCGCAGCACGCCTCCTCGGCATTACGCGAAATGGCCTGAGTCACAAACTCCGCCGTCTCGGAATTCGATCTGTACCGGCTGACAACGTGTTTGGCGCAGTGCCAAACAACGATGCAGGAACTGCTCAATGAGTGAGCAGAATTGTTCTTTCCGTCGTTATGGAGGGCGGCATAGCCGTTGCTGAAGACCTCCATACACGACTAACGACCCGGGTCCGTCGTATGTCCCTAACCGTTCGATACGGCAGCAGATGTTGCCAACAGGAGGAATTCGTCTGATGAAAAAATCACTGCTCTTCACCGCCATTTTCGTGCTCGCCGCTCCGCTCGCAATGGCGGAACTTTCTCCCGATCGCAATCACGTGGTTCTCGCCAAAAGCGTGCCGCGTGAGTGCCTCGAGCAAGGCTCCTTCGAAACCAGCACGATGAAATACACGTGCACGAAGGTCGACACGTCAGAGGTGTGGAACGATCTCGAACTGGCGAAATTCGACAAAGATATTTTCGAGGCTTCGCGACAGCCGAAGTCCGTCGAGAAGATCGGTCTCGTCGTGCGTCAAGACTCGATGTACACCCGCGCCGTGCCGGCTGAACAGAACGAAGTGGCGTTCGTCGAACGTCGCGACGGCTACAAATATCGCTATACGCGCCGCTAACTCCGAATGCCGCGGGCCGGACAACCGGTCCGCGGCTCATCATCGATGGTGCGTACGTTCGCTCTGTTCTTTCTCGTACTGTGCGGCGCTTGCGCGAGCATGGCGCCGCAATCCGTCAATGCCGGCTTTCCAGTCACGCAAACACCGGCAACGCAAACGGCCCCTCAATGGACGCCAATTGCGCTCTCCGACGTAACGGCGCCGGACGTTCGTCAGACTCTTGCAGACCTTCTGCGCCTGGTCGACGTAGATGCACTGTGGCCGGGGTTCGCGATCGACGGACCACCGCTCGTCATTGTGGATGGTGGAAGTCGAAACCTCGCGTATTGCGTCGGCCACTGTGAGCCTTCGAACCGGACCGCGGGAGGAACCTCGCGTTTATGGCGTGCTACGACATCGCAATCCATTACGCCGGGCGAATATCGATTCGTCTCCATGCGCGAATGGGGCCTCGGTGAGGAAGGCCAACTCGTCGCCACCGCTTTTTCCAATCGCGAACAAACGGTCGCGACCGCATTGCACGAGTATTTTCACCTCCGCTATCAATCTGCATATTCGACAGCACACGGCGACGAGATCGAGGCGTCCGCTCCGCCATCGGGCGCGAGACGTGATGATCTGACAAACCACTACGCGTACGAGGTCACCAATGAATTGCGCGAGGAGTGCGTCGCACTGACCGCGGCACTCCACGGACCGGCCGAGGCTCGCATGATCGCGTTAGAGCACTTCGTTGCAATTCGCGATCGGCGGCGAGCCCGCCACGGCACACCTGCATTGGAAGAAGATTTCTGGGAGCGACAAGAAGGCGTCCCTACCAATCTCGAGCGTCGCGCCGCGGCGTACCTCGGCTTCAATGACCCAAGCGTCATTCGCGTCCTGAATGACGACCGCACCTGTAGCGTCATTCCTAAAACCAGCTATTTCCTGATTCTCGGCGCGCTGGAAGGAGCGGTTCTCGACACCATCGGCGACTCACAGTGGCCCCACCGTGTCTATCCCACCGACGGCTCCAAAGCCGTCTCGCTTTACACAATCATCCGTGCACTCGTAATCAATGGGTCAGAGAGGTGAATCCATGAATCGCGTTTCCTTATGCCGCATGCTGTGTGTCGCCGTTTTATACAGCCTCACCGTCCACGCCTTTGCGGCAGAAGCCAATGGCGTATCGTTCGAACCGTCGCCCGGTGCGGACTGGCAGTGCACACTGACCAACGACGATTTGCCGGGACTCGCCGCCGAGGGGATGACGCGTCCGATTGCGTCGGGATGTGCACGTGGATCGGCCCGCGCATACGTCGTCATCGTCGATCTTTCCAGCAGTCGTTCCGCCATGAGTGCCGACCAGATGGCCGCGGACGCTGAAGAACAATTGCCGTCGAACTGGAAAATCGAATCGAAGCAATATGAGGTCCTTACACTGGAGAATGGGCGCGATGCCGCCTATTCGAAACTCACAGGGAAAGGCGACGGATTTACATTCGCTACAGGGAATTCGGCAATGGTCAGCATCTCGGCGAATGTGCCGCTTTTATTCGAAGACAATCAAAGTTCCGCACACCAGGCGATCGCCGTCTTCCGCATTCGCGCGCCACTTCCGGCGCAAGGGCGGAAAACGTTGATTGCGGAGCTTGATCAAACCTTGCGGCAATGGGCCGCGACGGCCCATCCCACCGGGAAGCCGATCAGCGATCGCGCATTCGAAGCGGCTTCCTACGCGCGTAATCGCGCGGGATCTCCTCCGGCAGCGGCGGCGCCTGTGGCGACGGCGACTCCTCGGCAGACTCCTGCGCCCGAATCGAATGAGCGCTTCGCGGCTGCACTCGCTGCGTCTTCGACAGGCGCAGCATCGGACCATCTCGCATCGCTACAGGAAATGAGTACTCGATTTCGCAATACGGCGTTAGGCGCTTTGGCGGAGACGCATCTCGTTCGCGCCGAACAGGCACAGCGGGTCAAGCAGGAGCTCGCAATCCTCACCACGTCAATGAACGCCGACCCCGCAACCGCGTCCCAGGTACTGTCCGAGTTCGTCGCCGCTGCAATGAACACGCACGATGCCGCCGGACTCGCTGGAGCGCTAAACATCGCACGCGTCCGCGGCTGGACGGTACAAAACCTCACGCCGGACGCACAAACATCCGTCGCCAGAGGCATCGCGACAAAGGAACTGAGTCTTCCCGCTGACTCCCGCGCGTTCTTCGAAATCCCCACGGCAACATTGCTCCAGCTTGCGCAAAGCACCCGCGCCGTACCGGCAATCGGCGACGTTGCGAAACCGAATCGCGATATGTGGCGCATGAAGAGTCGCACGCAAGCGACGTCGTTCCTCGTACGGAATGAAGAAGGGATCGGACTTCTGTCTCGCGATGCGAACAGCGACACGTACCGATACCGCGCACTGACGAACCTGCTCGACCTTCCACCGAGCGAGTGATGCATTTGCGAGCGCTGCGAATACACTCCGCAGCGCTCGCAAATGAAACCGAAGAAAAAATGGGGCCAGAACTTTCTGCGAAATCGCGGCGCGGTCGCGAAGATCGTCGCGGCGGTCGAGGCGCAGCCGGATGAGATCGTGCTCGAGATTGGGCCTGGTGAGGGCGTGCTCACGGAGAAGCTCGTCGAGCTCGGTAATCGCACGATTGCGATCGAGATCGATCCTGATCTCGCGCGTCGATTGAAAGCAAAGTTCGGCGATCGTCTCGAATTGCGCGAGGAAGATGCGGTCGATGCGGAATTGCCGCGGACGCCGTATCGCGCGGTTGGCAACCTCCCCTACAACGTCGGCACACCGATTCTGCGTCGCGTCATCGCCGATCCGTTCTGCAAGCGCGCGGTGTTCATGCTGCAGAAGGAAGTCGCCGATCGCGTCACCGCCAAGCCGGGCACGGAGTCCTACGGCTATCTCACGCTTTACGTGCAAGCCTTCGCGAGCGCGAAGTCGGTCCTCACGCTCGAACCGAAATCGTTTTACCCGCCGCCGAAAGTGCGCAGCGCCGTCGGGGTGCTCGATCCCCACGACCCGCAACTCGAATCGAATCGCGACGACGTCCTCGATCTCATCAGCAACGCCTTCCGCATGCGTCGCAAGAAACTGGTCAACAACTTGATCGGATGGCGCGGGCTGACGCGCGAGCAGGCGCTCGACGCCATGCAACGCGCCGGAATCGGAGAAGACGTGAGAGCGGAGACGGTGACGTTGAAAGAATTCGATCGCTTGAACGCGGCCACGAATCAGAACAAGAACGCGTAACCAATCTTCACGAACACCGCGCCATCTTCATCGTCCGTATCCGAATAGCCCGCGAGAAACACCGTCTGCGCGTTCACGCGATACGAGAACAAAAACTGCGTGAGCAGGTTGTCCTCCTTGACGCCTTCGAAATCGACCTGCTCGTATTGAATGATCGTCCGCACGAACGCACGGCGATTGAAGTGATAGAGCAAACGCGCCTGCGGGAGATGCACGTCGAAAATGCGCTCGCCTGATTTCGTTTCGAACACCTGATAGTCGTACGAGAGATCGCCACTCAGGCGGCGCCCGAGGTTCAGCGTTGCGGTCGGCGAGATCGTGAGGAAATTCGCGTCCTGCGCGTGATTGAAATCGATCGCCTCCCCGCCGCGCACACCGAGACCGAGTGCAACATCGGGCGTGGCCTGGATCGAGAACGACGAGCTCCAGCGAAAGTTGTGATACGTCGTCCCCGCGAAGAACTCCTGATTCGGCGCGAGCCCGAAACTGATCTCCGATTGCCGCGGACCCTGATACGTCAAGCCGAGGTCCGCGCCCCACTCGGTCCAGTCGCCGTGATACTCGCGCGTCGAATCGGCGCCCGCGTTGAGATAGATGTTGCGGTACCACGTATCCGGCCCGCCGCGATAACGACGCTCGACGTACGCCTCGCCCTGACGAATGCTCACCTGATTGATGAACCCACTGTCCGCGCGAAACTCCGGCGACACCTCCGCGTACTCGCCGCCCCAACTCCAGTTGCGCGACGAGTGTCCGTAGCGCGCATCGAACGCATGACCCTCAAACGCGTTTTGCGGCTGCTGCAAAACCGCCGCAAGCGCATCCGGATACGCGGTGCGCGATCCCGCGAGTTGCATGCGCAGCGAATCGCTTTGCGTGAAGCGATACAACGAATCCGCCGCGACGACCGTGTTCTCGTAATCCTCACCACGACGCGCGGTCACGAGCGTGCCGACCGTCGCCGAGTTTCCGAGCTCGCGTCGATAACGACCGAAGACCGACGTCGATGATTCGTTGAGCGTCACGACCTCGGACGATTGATCGCCGGGAATCAGCAGGTTCGTCACCTCATCACGAGCGACGAGCGCTCCGTACAAATTCGGCCCGTTCTTGCCCGTGACTTTCGCGCCGGCCGCGGGATCGGCGATCGTGCGCGTGAAGACGAGCGGCAATCGCGTTTCGAAAAAGTCCGCGCCTTCGACAAAGAACGGCCGTTTTTCAGGGAAAAACAGAGCAAATCGCTCGTTGACGTCGAGTTGTGCGGCATCCGCTTCGACCTGCGAGAAGTCCGGATTGATCGTCGCCTGCAGCGACGTGCCGGGCGTGACCGCCCAACGCGCGGAAACGCCGGCGTCGAACGCATCGTCGCTCGTGCTCGTGATCGTCGGCGTGACTTCGAGATTGCGTCCGCTCTTGCCGGCTTCGAAGCCATGCAGATCGGCGAACTGGCACACGATGCATTCGCGATTCGTGTCGGTCACGACGGAGCGCATGCGATGGCGCACGTCGCGCGGATAATCGCGCATGGCCATGAAGCCCCAGGTCTGCGGTCCCGATCGCGACGGAATGCGCAACTGCTGCATCGGCACCGCGACTTCGACGATGTAGCCATCGTCGGTGATCTTCGCGGCCGCATCCCAGATTGCATCCCACGCAAAATCTTCGGACGCTTCGACGTCGGAGTTGATCGCATCCATCTGCACGCCTAACGGATTGATGCGGAACTGATACGCGAGGCGATCGTCGTTGTACGGATCGATCATGAAGCCGACGGTGTCATCGAGCACGCCGCTGTCGCGCTCGTGATAGCGCGCGCGAATGAGCTGCGGCTTCGGATCGTGCGCGCGAAACGCGACATACAAGCGGCTGGCGTCATACGTGACGAACACCTCTGTCGGCACCGTCGCGGCGATGTTGTCGGTCGGGAACCATTCGTGCGCGATCGCAATCGGCGTCGCCTCGGCCCACGCCGGCTCGTCGAGATTCGCATCGATGTGAATCGGCGTCGTCGCTCGATGCACGTCCACCGGAGTCGTGGCGACCATCGTCGCCGCGAGCAGCAATGCAATCATCCGTTCTCTCCCTAACGCTTCGCGCCGGCGCGAATCAGCATTTCTTCGATGTCGGTGAAGCCGCCGCGGCGCGCCATGCGTAGCGGCGTGCGCCAGTCGCGTCCATCAGCGAGCGTCGCCGCGTTCACGTCCGCGCCTTTGTCGATGAGGAACCGCACGACATCCGCATGTCCCTCCGCCGCCGCCTGAATCAACGCGTTCTCATCACCCGGCACGAGCTCATCGATCGCCGCGCCGTGTTCGAGCAGCGTGCGCACGGCTTCGACCGAGCCCGCCTGCGCGGCAGCGATGAGCGGATTGCCATCGCCGAACACCGAGAGGTTCACATCCGCGCCGCGCTCGATCAGAAACGTCATGAGCTCGAGATGCGCACCGCGCGATGCAGCGATGAGCGCGGTGCCGTCACCCGGCAACGATGTATTCACGTCGACGCCGGAATCGAGCAACTCGCGCACGCGAATCAGATCGCCCTTCTTCGCGGACTCGATCAGATGCTCGGCGACCAATGCGTGATTGCCGCTGCGATCGACGATCGGCGCGAGGATTTGCGCGGCCGCCGCTGCGACGAGTTGCGCCGGCGCGATCGAAATGAGCAACGCCAGCGCGACGATCAACGTCGTCATCGCCGTGCCGCGCGAATAGCGTCCGCGCGGTTGCGATGGATCGAGAATCGCGGAGACGCGCACCGCGAGCTTGCTGCGCGACGCCATGCCGAGCGCGGGCATCGCGTGCATGCGGCGCACGTCGCGCGCGAGTGCGACGAGTTGCGTCGCGTACACATCAGGTGCTGCGCACGAATCGATCACGGCGTCGTCGCACGCGCGCTCCGCTTCGAGACAGAAGCGCCGCCACGCGATCCACGCGAGCGGATGCAACCAGTACAAAGCGAGCGTAGCGCGCGCGACGAGTTGCAACAGCCAGTCTTCGCGACGCACGTGTTCGAGCTCGTGTCGCAGCGCACGCGTGAGCGCATCGCGCGACCACTCGCGTGCAGCGAACGGCAGAAGAATCGTGGAGCGACCGGCGGTCATCGGCGACGTGATGTCGTGCGACAGGATCACGAGCGCGGAGCGACGGATGTTCGATTCGAGCGCTATTTCATGGACTCGCGATGTGCCGTCGAGCCACACCGCTCCATCGCGCGCGAGTTTGCGCAAGCGCAGCACGCCGGTCACGAGCCATGCGAGCAGGAGTGCGGAGCCAGCGAGATAGATCTTCGTCCACGGGATGTTCGTGTGTGACGTTCGCGGCTGCACAGGCGTGGTCGATCTCACTTCGATCAACTCGCGCACGGCGGTCGATCGATTCTCCGCGACTTCGATTTCCCAACGCGGTGCGAGCTTTTGCACGAACGGCAACAGCAGCAGGAACGCGAACGCGGATGCGAGGACGAGATGCCGCAGCGACGCGCGCGAGCGTTGCAGCGCGACGACGATGAGCATCGCGATGAGCAGCGCGAGTGTCGATTTCACGAGGAGAGCGGCGATCATCTGCGGCTCCTTTCCTTTCGTGCGAGCGCGATCTGCTTCTGCAGTTCTTCGAGCTCGTCGTCGCTCCACTTCTCTTCGTTGAGCAACGCCGTGACGACCTGCTCTTTCGAGCCTTCGAAGAAAACGTCGACGAGGCGGCGCAGCGCGGACTTCCTGGCGGTTTTGCGCGATGCGCTCGGCGAATAGACGTACTTCAACCCGAGCTCACGATGCTTGACGGCGCCCTTCGCTTCGAGTTTGGCGAGTATGGCCCGCACGGCCGAATACGAAGGCGGATCGGAGAGACGCTCGCGGATGTCCTCGGCCGACGCCTCATCGCCGAGGGAAAAGAGGACATCGAGGATCTCGCGCTCACGGCGTGACAATGCATTCGCTGTTTGCATGCTACGTTTGTAGCACACTGCTACAAACGTAGCAAGAGGAACGCCGACGCCTCGTCGGCTGAGCACGCGGCGTCTCGCCGCCCTGCCGCCCGGAGCGAGACGCTCCCTGTTCAGCCGGCGAGGGCGCCGGCGCTCCGCTTGTTAGGCGCGCCTACTCCGCGGTCGCGTCGCCGGGCTCGTAGCGCCACTCGGTCTTGTGCTTCGCGCCTTCGGCGAATTGCGGATCGATGTACTCCTCGAACGCGATGTCGCGATCGAGCACGCCCGTCTCGCGCATTAACCTCGTGATCAACTCGAAGTCCTTACGCAGCGGCGTAAGCGGCTGGTACTGCACGCGATCGAGCGGATTCGTCAGCGCCCACTTCAACAAGCGCGGATCCTGCCGAAAATAGAAACGTCCGACGAAATCGGCGGCGTGATTGCGTCGCGGCAAACGCTTCTGCGGATTGTCGAGCCACAATCCCGATCGCGCGATTCCATCCACCAGCACCTGCACCGCCTCGGGACGCTTCTCAATCACATCCTCGCGCACGACAAGCACGCACGAGATGTAATCCGGCCAGTACTCCTTCGCATGAAAGAGCACGCGACCGAAACCCGCCTGCTCCGCCTGCGACGGATACGGCTCGCCCATGGAGAACCCATCGATCGCACCCGCGGCGAGCGCGCCCGCAACATCCGGCGGCGCCATCTCGACGAGCTTGAAATCCTTCCCGGGCGTCAATCCATGCACCGCGCCCGCGCGGAACAAAATCAATCGCTCGTCCGAAAAACGGCTCGGAATGGCGACAACTCTCCCCTTCAGATCCGGTACAGACTTCACCGGTCCGTCTTTACGCACCACAACGGCACTGCCGTAACGATGTCCGAGGTAAACGATCTTCACCGGAACGCCCTGAGCACGCAGGGCGATTGCCATCGGTGCGACCATGAACGCCGCCTGCATTTCATTCGAGATCAGCGCTTCCTTGATTTCCGGGAAACCCTGAAACATCCGTGGGATAAAAACCTGTCCGGACGCCGAATGGGCGGAGATGTAGTCCGTCACCGGGCACGCGAGGTGTCACGTTACCGGGATATACGCGACGTTCAGCTTGCGCTCATGTTCCGGCAGCCGGTCATTGAGCAACACTTTCCAGTCGACGTTCGTCGCGAGATGCGCGGTCGTGATTAAAACCACCCAGGCGACGACCGCTAACAAGATTTTGCGCGTCGGTTTCATCGTGACACCTCCTTTCGTTTATTCATTGAACGCCCACCGCACGAACGGCAATCGTTCCAACAGACGAATCACTCCATCGAGCACGAGCCCGATCAAACCAATCATCAGCATCCCGCCGATGACGAGGTCATACCGCTTTCCGGCATTCCGCGCGTCGATGATCATGTAGCCGAGTCCCGAATCGACGGCGATCATCTCCGCCGCGACCAGCACCAGCCACGCCACACCGAACGCGATTCTCAATCCAACAAGAATATGCGGCAACACGGCAGGAAAAACCACGCGCCGTAACAAAGCAGGCGTCGTTAGGCCGAAATTACGGCCCGCCTGCATGTACATCGGCGGGACATTCCGCACGCCGTTCATTGTGGCCAGGACGACCGGAAAGAACGATGCGAGAAAGATCAGAAATATCGGCGCAACGTTACTGACGCCGAACCAGATTACGGCGAGCGGCATCCACGCGAGCGGCGAAATCGGTCGCAGCATTTGCATCAATGGATTGAACGCCCGCGCGAGCGGCGACCACCATCCCATTGCCAGTCCGACAGGAATGCCGAGCAACACCGCGAGTCCATAACCGAATCCCACGCGCGTCAGTGAATCGACGACATAGGCGCCTAGATGCGGCAATTGACGAATGCCTTTGACGACGGTCCACGGCGGCGGAAATGTATTCGTGCCCGTGAATTTCACCGCAAAATGCCACACCACAGTAAGCACCGCGACGACGAGCAGCGGCAAGGTGATGCGCTCGATCGTCCTGCGCGTGCTCATACCTGATGCGCGAGTCCGATCTCGCCGAAAATACGATCGCGTAATTGAATGTAGCGCGGATCCGAAAGATCGCGCGGATGCGGGATATCGATTTCGACAATGCTGCGCACGCGACCGGGCCGCGCGGACAACACGACGACACGATCCGCAAGCTGCACCGATTCCTCAATGTCATGCGTGACGAACAGAATCGTTTTCCGCTCCGCGTGCCAGATGCGCAGTAATTCGCGGCGCATTTGCAATCGCGTAATGGAATCAAGCGCGCCGAATGGCTCGTCGAGATACAAAACGTCGGGATTGACGGCCAGGGCGCGTGCGACTTCGAGTCGCTGCTTCATCCCGCCCGATAATTCGCGCGGATACGATTGCTCGAATCCTTTTAACCCGACGAGCTGCACGTAATGCGCAATCCGCTCGCGCTTTTCCTGTTCATTGTGCCGAAACAATCCGAAACCGATGTTCTGTTCGACAGTGAGCCACGGAAACACGCCGCGCTCCTGAAACACGAAAATACGCCGCGGATCGGGTCCGGTGACTGGTTCATTGTCGATCGTGACCGTGCCTTCAGTCGGCTTGATAAATCCGCCGATGATATTCAGCAGCGTCGATTTGCCGCAGCCCGACGGACCGAGGAGACAAACGAATTCGCCGGCATGGACGCCGAGCTCGATGTTGTCGAGCACGCGCACATTGCCGAAGGTCATATTGATGTTGCGAACTTCGACTTTCATTCGGAGGCGTACCCCCATCGCAAAAACGGCAGGCGTTCGAGGCGCCGCATGAGGAAATCCAGAATGACGCCGGTCACGCCGATGAGAATCATTCCGGCGACGACGAGGTCATAACGATTGCCGGCATTCCGCGCGTCGACGATCAAAAAGCCGAGTCCCGAATTCACCGCAATCATTTCGGCCGCGACGACGACGAGCCATGCGATGCCGAGGGTGATGCGCATGCCGACGATGAGCTGCGGCAAAATCGCGGGCAATACGACACTGCGCACGAGCTCGCGGTTTGTTAGGCCGAAATTACGTCCCGCCGCGAGATGCACACCTTCAATGTTGTGCACGGCGTGAATCGTGGTCAGTGTGAGCGGCAGTACCGATGCGAGAAAGATGAGGAACATCGCGGCGATATCGCCGACGCCGAACCACAGAATTGCAATCGGAATCCACGCCAGCGGTGAGATCGGCCGCAGGATTTGCATCAGCGGATTCATCGCGAATTCACCGCGACGCCACAATCCCAGCAATACGCCGAAGGGAACTGCAACCAACAATGCCGCGAGATATCCCCACGTCACGCGGAACAACGACGCGACGACATAACGAACCAGCAACCCTTTTTGCGCGAGCTCGCCGATCGCCGCAAGCGATTGCCACGGCGTAGGGACAAGCGTGCCGGGCGCGGCCGTTACCGAGACGTGCCACGCCACGACGGCAATCGCGATGCCGCTGAGAGGAAGGACGATTCGCAAATTCGCGCGGAGGGTAGCACAAGGTTGTGACAATGCGACTTCCGTCACACCTCGCCCGCTCCGCCCCTTCCTACAATGCGCGGTCTATGCTGCGAAAGCTCTCTCTCTTTCTCCTGGTTCTGGCCGCGCCGGCGATGTTCGCCGCGACGTGCGAGCTCGAGATGACGGCCACGTGCGCCGCGAGCGCGAACAATGCGCCCTCGCAGTGCACCGCAACCACGACCAATCTCGGCAGCGGTACGTGCTCCGGCATCTTTTATGCGGGCTGGTTCGCCGGCGACGAAGATCGCAACGTGCAATTCAAGAACAGCACGACGTCCCTCGGGCTTAACGACTGTCTCGATTCCGACGACTTCCCTTCGAACACGCAGGCCTTCTCGTTTTGCTTCGGCGACGCGGCGCTCGCGCCCGGCGCGTCGTTTACCTCGCGCATCGACATCGCCGGTGCAAAGTCCCGATTCCCGATGATCGCCGTGAGCTGGGTTGGCGACGACAACTACGACGAGATCGCATCCGCTTACGCGTTCGTCAATCTCGAACAGCTTTCGTGCAAACCCGCGATCGCCGCACCGCCAATCGCACAGACCGGCACCTTCTACAACATCTCCTGGAGCGCCGTGTCGGATCCGACTGCACACTTCGTCATTGAAGAATCGACATTACCCGACTTCACGGCGAATTTCGTGACGCAGACCGTAGTGGGACACGAACAGACGTTCCGCCACGAAGTCAATGCACCGACGACGTATTACTACCGCGTAAAACCGACCACGTGCCAGGGCAGCAACCCGGCTTATTCGAATATCGCGCAAATTACCGTGCAACCGCGGCCGAATACGACCACGAAGAACGCGGAAATCACTGTGCCATTCGGAAGCGTCGGCGCGGTTCAATTAAACGTCTTCGTACCGGGCATCGGCGTTCCGGCCAATTTCGAGGCGAGCGTGGATAAACCCTATCTCGACGTCACCCCGAAAAGCGGCACCATGCCCGCGGCTGGTCAGACCTTCACGATTTCCGCGACGCCGGGAACGCTTCCCGCCGGCGCGAATACGGGCACATTGCGCGTCATTGCCACATCGCTCATTGCAGCGGGCGGCGGCGCGGCGACGACCGCACTCAATATCCCGGTCTCGATTAGTCTCGTAACGCCGGTCACGCCCGGAGCGAAAACCACTCCGCCGGCGAATGCGATGATCATTCCGGTCGTCACACACGTCAATGGCGCAACAGGACCGTTCCTGTCCGACGTGCGCTTGACGAACGGCAGCGGCACCGCGGTGAATTATCAAATCACCATGACGCCGACGCAGAGCGATGGCACTGTATCGAGCAAAGTCACGGAAATTAGCGTGGATCCGGAACAGACCGTTGCGCTCAATGACATCGTGCGCAATTTCTTCGGCTACGGCGCGACCGATAATCCCGCCGATTTCGGCTTTGGCGCGCTGGAGATTCGTCCGATCAACAGCTCATCGACGTTGACGTATGCGTCGAGCCGGACTTACGCATCGACGGTATTCGGGACGTTCGGACAATTCATTGCAGCGGTTCCGTTCTCGAGCTTTGCGACGCAGCGCGTTACCGGCATTCCGATTCCCGGCGGTCCGGTTTCGGGATTAACCCCGAAACTTTCGCTCCAGCAGATCGCACAATCCGCGAAATTCCGTACGAACCTCGGCCTCGTCGAGGGTGCCGGCGAGCCCGCGTGGGGCCGCATCCTCGTCTACAACAACCTCGGCGCATTGCTCACGGAAGTCCCCTACAGCCTCCGCGCCGGCGAGCATATTCAATGGAACCGTTTCCTCGAAGTGAATGCCGGAATCCCGCAGCTCGATGACGGTCGAATCGAAGTCACCGTGGATTCCTCGACCGGCGCGGTAAGCGCATACGCGTCCGTGCTCGACAATGTGACGACCGATCCGCTCGCCGTCATGCCGGTTGACGTTTCGAAGATTGGCAATAATCGCTATGTCATCCCTGGCATGGCCGAGCTGCCGAACGGCACGAACAATTTCCAGTCCGATCTGCGCGTCTTCAATGGCGGCCCGTCGGAAATGACCGCGACACTGACGTATTACCCGCAAGGCAACGGCTCGCCAATGACTACGACGCGCCAGATCGCGTCAGGCGCAATCCTGAGCGTCGATAACGTTTTGCCGGCATTGTTCAATGCAACGAATACCGGCGGATCGATCGTCATCACCACCGGCGCACCGTCCGCGCTCGTTGCAACCGGCCGCACGTACACGAACGTCGACGGCGGCGGAACCTACGGCCAGTTCATTCCCGGCGTGATGCCGGAGCAGGGCATTGGCCGCACGGATCGCGGTCTGCAGGTTCTGCAAGTCGAACAATCCGACCGCTTCCGCTCCAACCTCGGCCTCGCGGAGCTCACCGGCAACGCCGCCACGGTGCGCGTTTCCCTGACGCTCCCCGACTCGAAAGTCACGCCATCGGTCAACGTCGACCTCGCGCCAAACGAATTCCGCCAGCTCAACCGCGTCGTCGAATCGCTGTTAGGCGGCGGAACGCAGACCTACAACGTCCGCATGACCTTAGAGGTTTTGTCGGGTACCGGCCGCGTGACGGCGTACGCGTCGGTCATCGATAACGAAAGCAAGGACCCGACATACGTGCCGGCGCAATAGCGCCGGCACACGTCATTGCAATGCGCGAAGATGGTCGCGCGCTTCGTCGGCCCACTTCGATTTCGAATCGAGCTTCAGATAATCGTTCCAGGCATTGATTGCGTCGGCGCTGGACCCTGCCGCTTGCGTTGCAAGCGCGCGGTTCCACGCCGTCGCTTCGTTTTCGTCTAACGACCACGCTCGTTCCGCCGCGAGAGACGCGAGCTTTTGATTCGCTTCCTGAATCTTGTCCTCACGTTCGAGGAGCAGCGCGGCGGCAAGATCGCTCAAGAGTTTCGCGTCGGTCGATTTGTCGATTGCTTTCCGGAGATCGCTCTCACCGGTCTCGGTGCTAAGCGCTCGCGACAATGACGTAAGACCGCCCTCGAAATCGTGGTCATAGAACAGTGCGACCGCCGACGCGTGCAGATTTTTTACCGACGGTTCCGCATTGGCCGTGGCTTCGAGTTTCTGTCGCAGCCGATGGACCTGATTCTCCACCGCGCCTTTTTCTTCATCAGCACGCTTTACGGAATACGCCGGCTGATAAGAGAAGTCGCCGCCTAACCGCCCTTCGAGCGGCCGATTCTCGAGCACGGCACTCAGGGTTGCGATTTCTCGAATTTCTGAAGGGGTGAAGTACCGGGCACGAATCATCGGGCCGAAGATCAAGACGATTACCGCGGCCACGGCGATCGCGGCCGCCAGCGTCCATAACGTCGTCTTCGCGCGAAACGGTTTTACGTTAGGCGCAGCATCACTGGTCGCAGTTTCACTGAAGCCGGCATCGAAGTCCTGCATCTCCTGCTCGAGCAGCAGCCGGTCGCGACACTCCGCACAGTCAGCGATATGGGCCCGAATTTGTGGCAACTGCTCCGCCGGAAGCACGCCATCGATGAATTCGGATAATTCATTCGCTGTGGGGCAATACTTCATGGCAACGGGTTCGCTCATCGCAATCCCCCCTCGCCGCCTCGGACTTCCTCCCCACTCGATTCATGAGAGGGACCGAACGGCGCAATTCCCCCGGCGGCGACGAGATCAAGCTGAATTTCCTGATCGCCGCGGCTCAGCAGGCGATCGATATCTTCTTTCGTCACACCCGCGAGCTCCAACCCGCGACGCAGAATGAGGCAGATCTTGTCGAGACGTTTGTAGATTTTCTTTTGCTCGATTTGCAGCATGCGCGCGATTTCCGGAACCTTGCGCGCGTGCCAGTAACGCATTTGCAGAAGCAGGCGATCCTCCGGCTGTAACGTGCCGAGCACGTCGTCGATTGTGCGCGCCGCGGTACGCGCGGAGCGCTCGCGTTCCGCGGTTTCGATGCGATCGTGAGCATCCGCTTCCACGGACACCGCTTCCGGTAAATTCTCATCGGAGACGAGCACTGGTCGCGGATTGCGCAACGGCAATCGCACATACAAGGCTTCTAACTCCGCGACCGTAAAACACGAACCCGCGGGCGTCGTTAGAACCTTGACCGCTTCGCCGAACGTAAATCCGTCGCGCGTAATGAGCCGCTCCAGCGTAACCGCCTTATCGCCGAGGCGCTTTGCTTCCGCGGACGGACGCCACTTGCCGAATTGGACGACTCGCCATTCGCTATAAAGATGCTGAATGACGGTCCGCAGGTAGGTAGAAAGTTTTGCGCGTCCCTCAAACTTGCGAATGATCGCGTAATCATCCTCGAGGATTCGGACGCGCACGACCTGCACAAACTCCGCGGACTCGTCCGCATTGAGATGGCTTCGCTTCGCGACGAACGCCGCGATGCATTCAATCTCGCGCAGATGCTGCAGATAGATTTCTTCCGGATTCATCGTGCTGCCAGCGACGCAAAAGCGTCTTCACGCGCCGGCGTTTCACCTCGACGACCGAAATTCAACACCAATTGAGGAACGCTGGCAGTCTAGCAGGATCGGCCGCAGAAAATCCCGACGCCCTTCCTGAAACCGCGAATGATTTGGTTTCGATGTTGCTCTGTTCCTGGCCGGAGGAACCCTGAATGAGAGACGACCAGCGTGGTCCGGATCCGAAAGCCGGATCGCCCGACCGCAAGACGCGCGTTAAAGACGATCGCGTCATCCATACTCCTCATGGGACGCCGTATCACGGCGATCGTTACGAAGGCCCGCGCGGCCTGACCAACGAACAGAAGGAAGAACGTCGCACCGGCGCGAAACTCGATGAACGTCAGGGCCGCGAATATTCGCACGGCGGCCAGGAAACCAAGCCGGGCATTTCCCGGCTCGACGGCACTGATGACGTGACGTCCGTCAAGAAAGGCCGTTGATTCGAGCAGAGCCCTTGTGCGTTGCGCAAGGGCTTTGCACGTGCAGAACGTCGTGATTCGAACGATTGAACGTAACGACTGGGCTCGCTTCTTCGAGTCCTTCACTCTGCAACACGATCACTGGCTCGTCAGTGTCGATGGTGAGCGCGATACGCTCCCGCTCGAAGGGATCGTCGCCCGCGAATCTCACATCACCATTCACCTCGGCAGGGATATTCAGCATCACCGTGTGATTACGATCGATGCGAAAGACGTTCGGGTCGAACAGGACAATGGGATCGATCAAGGCGTAGAGATCGAATCGACGGACAATCGCGTCACCCGCCTCACCTTCCGCTCGCCAATGCCGCCGGAGCTCGTCGACGGCATATGAATCTCGATGCCTTGCGCGCTGCGCGTCATTTCATTACCGACAGCGATCGCGATTACGACGCGCTACTTGCGTTGATTGGCGACGCACGCATCGTCTGCATCGGCGAAGCTTCCCATGGGACACACGAGTTCTATCGCGAGCGGGCCAGAATCACAAAGCGCCTCATTGATGAGAAGGGATTTCACGCCGTAGCCGTCGAGGCGGATTGGCCGGATGCATACCGGGTCAATCGCTACGTGCGCGCGATGGGTGACGATCGCGATGCACAGACGGCGCTGGAAGGCTTCAAGACGCGATTTCCGGTCTGGATGTGGCGCAATACCGAGGTGCTCGAATTCGTCGAATGGTTACGGATCTTCAATGACTCCAGCGAGCATAAGGTCGGCTTCTACGGTGTAGATCTTTATTCGCTGTTTTCCTCGATCGAAGCCGTAATTCACTATCTCGAAAAAGTGGATCCCGAGGGTGCAAAACGTGCGCGACAGCGATACGCGTGCTTCGATCATTTCGGCGATGAAGCACAGGCGTACGGCTACGCGGCCGCGTTCGGGATCTCGCAAACGTGCGAGGATGAAGTCGTCAATCAGTTGACCGAATTGCAGAAACGTGCGGCGGATCTCGCCAATCGCGATGGACACATCCCGCCGGATGAGTTCTTTTATGCCGAGCAGAACGCACGACTGGTGGCGAATGCCGAGGAGTATTACCGGTCGATGTTTGGCGGCCGGATCTCGTCGTGGAACCTGCGAGATCGCCACATGGCCGAGACCATTGACGCGCTCGCAGCTCATCTCGGTCCTGGCAGCAAGCTCGTAATCTGGGAGCACAACTCCCACCTCGGCGACGCGCGATTCACGGAAATGGGCCAGCAGGGCGAATTGAATGTCGGTCAGCTCGTACGCGAACGTTATGACGACGCCGCGCGACTGATTGGCTTCAGTACCTACACCGGCTCAGTCACGGCCGCGGACGAATGGGATGGCCCCGCAAAACGCAAATCGGTGCGACCCGGTTTACGTGATAGTTACGAAGCGCTCTTTCACGAAATCGGTACCGAGCCCTATTACTTCACGTTCCGCGACAATCCCGACGTTGCCAAACAACTCGCAGAGCCACGATTGCAACGCGCCATCGGCGTCATCTACGCACCACAGACCGAGCGCCAAAGCCACTACTTCCACGCCGCCGTCTCGCATCAATTCGACGCCATGATCCATATCGATACGACTACGGCGCTGCGCCCACTCGAACTCGTCGCACCGTGGCACGACGGCGATTTACCGGAAACGTATCCGAGTGGGATGTAATTCATTACCTGCTCTCGCGGTGTATTCTCCCTCGAGAGGTCAAATGCAAGGTCGGCTGACACTCGCCGTCGTGTTTCTGTTCGTCGCGTGCGTTCATGCATACGCACCCATGACGCCCGGCCGCTCCGTTGTTCTACCGCAGGGAATGGCCGCGGAGGTGCTTCGTCAATGCTCGCGGCCAGCGCCGTCATTCGAGGCCACGTGGCAGATCGCCGCCGATGATGTCGATCAACTCGAACGAGATCTGTCGCGACTCAATGGGATGAAAGCGCGCGGGTGCTGTATCGCTGGCGCCGCCATTGAGAATGTCGATCAGTACTTTCGCCAGTATGCCGGCATCGTCGTCGG
>JBQCJC010000358.1:0-9551 GCA_051953135.1 Thermoanaerobaculia bacterium
GTAGCGAGGGACCTGGGCGGGTGGTCGGCGCGCAACACGAGCCTCGTGTCATCCCGAGCATAGCGAGGGACCTGGGCGGGCGGTCGGCGCGTAACACGAGCGTGGTGTCATCCCGAGCGTAGCGAGGGATCTGGGCGGGTGGTTGGCGCGTAACACGAGCGTTGTGTCATCCCGAGCGTAGCGAGGGACCTGGGTGGGTGGTCGGCGCGTAACACGAGCGTGTGTCATCCCGAGCGTAGCGAGGGACCTGGGTGGATGGTTGGCGCGGAATACGAGCGTTGTGTCATCCCGAGCGTAGCGAGGGACCTGGGTGGATGGTTGGTGCGTAACACGAGCCTCGTGCCGCCCCCGCCCCCCAGGCCCCTCGCTCACGCTCGGGGTGACAGGAAACGTCGTTAGCGCTCCGCTCTTTTCTCCACCAATTTCTTCAACCGATCAGCGGCGACGCGCACGGCGGCGGGATCTCGGAGGGTTTCGGCGAGAGATTGAAGGGGCTCATCGAGCGGCTCGAGGAGAACTTTCGAACGTCCGCAGTCGATGCGTTCACCGGGTGACGTGGCGATTTTCATGGGTGTCTAAAAGAAGGAGTGACGGAGAGACTGAAATCCCTACCCCATGCCATCAATCAATTTGGGATCGCATCCGCTTGCGCTCGCTCTGTCGCTTCTTGTTCTCGAGGCGCTTCACTTTCTTTTCCGTAGGAAAGCGCGTCGCTTTTCGCGGCGCGCGTTATTAGCTCGCGTCGCGCAGGAGCTCTTCCATACGCGCGAGTGCGCGATCGCGATTCGCGATCTGGCTGCGCTCCGCCTGCGAGGTGACGCGCAGCGTGCCGGTTTTCGTGACGCGGCCGCCGAGTTGTTCGCGCACGCGCTGCTTCTGCTCGTCGGAGAGCGGCAGCGCGTCGACGTCGACTTCAATCGTCACGCGCGTCTCGACCTTGTTCACGTTCTGCCCGCCCGGCCCGCCACTGCGCGACGTCACCGCGCGCAGCAGGTGTGCCGGAACGAGAAGGTTGTTGCCGAGATCGAGATCGCGCATGACGCGATTGTAAACAGGCTCAGTCAGCGGATTTCGATTGCGACTGGCGACTCCAGGTAAACCACCTTCGTTGCCCGGCTGCGAAAAATCCTTCGATACCACGGCTCCGGCATCGGCTTGCCGCCGTACTCCATCACCATCTTCGTGAGGCGCTCCACATCGTCCTCGCGCATACGAATGCAGCCGTGCGATTCCGCCTTGCCTAACGAATCGTGAGCGTCCGTGCCGTGGATGTAATAGTCCGGCTCCTTGAAGAACATCTTCACGACCTTCATCGGATTGTCGGGATGTCCGGGCGGCTTCGGCGATTTGCCGCGCGCCCACTTCGAGTCGGGCGGTTTCCAGCTCGGATTGAAGATCACTTTGCGGATTTTGAAATTGCCGTCAGGGGTCGGGTACGACTCTTTTCCAACCGCGACGTCGAATCGCTCGCGCTCGGAGCCGTCGACGTAAACCGAAAGTTCACGAGTTTCGCGATCGACTTCCAGACGGAGCTCAGCGGCCGCTACGGAACTCCAGAGAAGACACGTAAATGTAAGAAAAAGAAGTCGTTTCACGCCACGTCACTACTGCAATCGAGGTTCCATTTTTCGCTCGGTGGAGTGATGGATGTCACGAAGTCCTGTGCGATGCGGCCATTGACGGATCGCATCGCAGGCTGCATCATGCGCGAGGTTGAGACTCAGTCTCAGAACAAACACGAATCCAGGACGAACCGAACGTGATCATCTGTATCTGCCGCAGCAAGAATGAAAAAGACGTGATGCGTGCCATCGAGAACGGCGCGAGCACGATTCGTGACCTCCAGCGCTGCGGCATCGGCGATCAGTGCGGCTCCTGCCACGTCACGCTGAGCATGATGCTGGCGGAAGCGGCGGAGGCAGCAGCAGCGACATCGGCGACTCCGTGCCCCGCATGCACGGGTGTGAACGCCGAGCCCGCCCTCGCGATGGCGTAGCGCGCAACGCGACGTTGCAACAAAACGCACGCTTCGAATGCTCTGAATCTTAGTGATACGCTTTGCCCATCATGAAGGGCGACGCAAAGATCATCGAGGTTCTCAACGACGTACTCACCGCGGAGCTGACGGCGATCAACCAGTACTTTCTCCACGGAGAGATGTGTGAGAACTGGGGTTACGAGCGCCTGCACAAAGTGATTCGCAAACACTCGATCGGCGAGATGAAGCACGCCGAAGCGGTCGTCGAGCGAATCCTGTTCCTCGAAGGTCTCCCCAACTTGCAGCGCCTCGGCAAGATCAGCGTCGGCGAGAACGTGCAGGAGATTCTCAAGGCAGATTACGCGCTCGAGCTCGAAGCGCTGCCGCGCCTCAACGCGGGAATCGAGTTGTGCCGCGAGATCGGCGACAACAACACGCGCCACCTGCTCGAAGAGATCCTCGAGGATGAAGAGGAGCACGTCGACTGGATCGAAGCGCAGCTCACGCTCGTCGAGCAGGTGGGCATTCAGAACTACCTGGCGCAGCAGATCAAAGAAGAAGAGTCCTGACGGAGCGCGCTCTGCGCTCCGTTACTTCGCTTCGACGATATCCTTCTCCATCGATCCCACTGCGGCGAGTAATTCGCCTTTCTCTTTGTCCGGCACCTTGAACTTGTCGAGTGACGCGACGAGGTGTCTGACCGCGATGTCCCAATCCGCTTTCGAAATCCCCATGCCCTTGTGCGCGGTCTTCATGTCACGACCGACGTACACGCACGGGCCGCCGGTTGCGGCGCAGATCTGATCGACAACTAGTTGACGAATCTTCATCAGCGAGTCCTGGCTGTGTCCCGCGAGAAACTTGCCGAGGGTTTTGTCGGTGGCGAGACGGCCGATGAAATCGTCGGTGACCGCGGCGATCGCGTCGTAGCCGCCGAGGCGTTGGTAGAGGGATTTCTCCATGTGCGAATTCGCGGATGCAGACACCGCGAACAACAGCACGCACAGTGCAGTGATGATGATGCGTTTCATTGAGCGTTCCTCCTTCGTTATGCCGGAACTACGGTCTCGGCAGCACGTTGGATTGCTGATCGGAACGCGTCGACGCGCGGATCAGCCGCCGCCTAACATCACGTCCAGCTCGTCGGCGATGTCGTTGATCGTGTGATAGCGCAGCACGTCGGCATCGCCACGGATCAACACATCGAGCGCCGGCGTTTCGAATCCTGCCGCGACGAGTTGTCGCGCGATCGGAATCGCCTGCTCGCGAAGTTCTTCCGGTGGATGCGGCAGCACCGGCGCTTCCGCATCCTCCGCGCGATACTGCGCACGTTCCATCGCCTTCGATCGCTCGCGCAGTTTCGCTTGCAACGCGCGCATCGCGGTGGTGAGCTCTTTCGGCAATGCGTGTTGCGAACGCAACGCCGCGGCATCGTTCTGCAGCAGCGCAATCGCGTTGCACGCGGCGTCGGGTGCGCCCGCATCATCGACGGCTTCGATGAGATCGTGCAGCGCGAACTCGATGTCATTCACGCGCGCGGCGTTGATGCCGTTCGCGCGCGCATGCGCCACCGCATTCGCGAGCACGTCCGCGCTAATGCGGATCGGCAGCATCGACGCGTCTTCTTCGATCGCGGTGCTGAGCTGAAACAGCGCCGCTTCCATCAGCACCAGCTCGTTCATTCCTTCTTCAGCAGATTCGAGAGCCCGGAGACGATGTCGACCGGCAGCGGGAAGACGATTGTCGTGTTCTTCTCGACGCCGATCTCCGTCAGCGTTTGCAGATAGCGAAGTTGAATCGTCGTCGGTTCGGTGGCCAGCACGCGTGCCGCGTCGGCGAGTCGCTGCGACGCCGCGAATTCACCTTCGGCGTGAATGAGCTTCGCGCGTTTTTCGCGCTCGGCTTCCGCCTGCTTCGCCATGGCGCGCAGCATCGACTCCGGCAGATCGACCTGCTTCACTTCGACGTTCACGACCTTCACGCCCCACGGCTCGGTGTGTTTGTCGAGGATGTTCTGGATCGCGAGGTTGAGCTTCTCGCGATGCGCGAGGACGTCGTCGAGCTCGACTTCGCCGAGGACCGAGCGGAGCGTGGTTTGTGCGAACTGCGAAGTCTGATAGCGATAGTCGAACACTTCGACCACCGCGCGGCGCGGCTCGATCACGCGCAGGAACACGACGGCGTTCACTTTCAGCGTGACGTTGTCGCGCGTGATGATGTCCTGCGGCGGCACTTCGAACGCTTCCTGTCGCAGCGAGACGCGCACCATGCGATCGATCGGCGCGAAGACGAGGAAGATGCCGGGTCCTTTCGCTTCAGGGAGAAGACGGCCGAGGCGGAAGATGACGCCGCGCTCGTACTCGGGAAGAATCTTGATCGAGCTGAGGAGATACACGCCGATGACGACGGCGAGGATGACGGGAATCGAAACCATGTCAGAGAACCTCCGGACGCGTCGGATTGTACGCCTCGGTAGAATCTATCCATCGTGATCGCCCTCATCGTTCTCCTCGCTGCCACCGTCACCGCTCAACCGAAGGTCGATACGTTCGCCGCGCCGAAAGGCCACCTGCCCACTGAGATCGCGCGGCAGGGCGACAAGATGGTCGTCATCTCCTGGACGAACTGGCCGCAACTCGAACCGCACCTCGGCACCATCGACGCCAAAGGCAAACTGCAATCGCAGCCGCTCGACAAGGACTACATGCCCGGACTCTTCGCCGCGGCAAAGGACGGAACCATGTGGCTGACGGACGTGCGCAAACCCGTCCTTTGGCATATCGGGCAGGACGGAAAGGTGGAGAAGGTCGAGATCGATCGTCCGACGCAGGGCATTGCCGTCGACATCGCGGGCCAGCTCTGGTGCACGCATCCGAACGACACCGAGATCTCGCGCTACCAGAACGACGGCACGCGCACCGCGACGCTCGATACTGGCCGCGGACGATTCAAGCTCGCGCAGGCGAAGCCGCAGAAAGTGCCCGCCGGAATGCAGCCGACGTGGGCAAAGCAATCGCAGAAAGCCAATCGTCGCGATGTCACGCCGACGTGGCTCGTGAACGGCGCGGAGACGGACATGTGGTTCAGCGATCCGACGATGCGCTCGATCGGCATCGTGACGTCGGATGGACATCAGCAGCGATTCAAATTGCCGACGGACATGGGACAGCCGGGGCCGGTCGTTTATGCGAATGGACTGGCGTGGTTCACGCTCGCGGGGAAGCCGGTGATCGGTCAGGTCTCACGCGAAGGATTCTTCAGCAGCGTCGATGTGCATGCGCCGGTGGATGCGCTGGCGACGGACGCAAAAGGCCGTGTGTGGTTCAGCACCGCCTCCGACCTCGGCTACGTCGAAAGCGACGGAACCGTGCGTCGCGTCGCATTGCCGAAAGGCGGGCGCACCATTCACTCGATGGCCGCGGGTGCCGATGGCGCGATGTGGTTCGTGGATCAGAAGGCGAAGGTGATCGGGCGGGTGATGGTGCCCTAGGTGCGCGAACGCGAAGACAAACGGAGCGCCGGCGCTCCGGGACTCGCTCTTATCGCCGTTTCTTACGCGCCGGTCCTTCGCTTTCCACGGCGCCTAACGCTTCCGCGATTGGCGCGGGCACGTTCTGCCGCGTCGTATCCACCGACTTGAACTCGATTCTTCCATCGAAGCGCCACTCGTGCTGCGGCCGGTACACGCCCACATCGTGCACGCGGGAGCCGACGATCAATCGAATCACGTTGCGGCGGTAATCGAACGCGCGGCCATTGCGTGTGTGCACGGCCGCATCGATGCGATACGTCCCGGCGACGAGATCGAGCGACGGGATCACGAATCGCACGCGCGCGTTACCTTCGATGTGTTGCGCGGCGAAGCCTTCGATGTCCGTGTTCGTGCCGTACACGCACGTGCCGTCCGCGTGATAGATGCCGATGCCGAACACGAAGTCTTCCTGCGGCGCGTGCACTTCGACGTCCATGTCGAACGTGACCGCGGTGCCGGCGCCGATCGCGACGAGCTCGCGTCCCTGCTCGTCCGTCATCCAGATGCGTTTCAACACGATCTCGCCGCTGCCCCAGCGCTCTTCTTCATCGCGCGGCTTCTCGGGCTCCGGCTGCGTGGCTTCTTCTTCGACTTGCGGTTCCGGTGTCGCGGCGTATTGCGTCGATCCGCTGCCTCCCGCGACTTCCTGCAGGTACGCGTCGACGACGCGCATCGGATCGCCGATCGCTTCGAGTTGTCCGTGATCGATCCACATCGCGCGATCGCAGAGATTGCGCACCTGATCGAGTTGATGCGTGACGAAGACGAGCGTCACGCCGCGATACTTCATCTCCTGAATCTTCGCGATGCAGCGCGCGGAGAATTCCTCGTCGCCGACGGCGAGCACTTCATCGATGAGCAGCACATCGGGATCGACGTGCACCGCGACCGCGAATCCGAGTCGCACGTACATGCCGGACGAATACGTCTTCACCGGCTGATCGAGAAACTCGGCGATGCCGGAGAACTCGACGATCTTGTCGAAGCGCTGTTCGATCTCGCGGCGCGAGAGGCCGAGCATGATGCCATTGATGTAAATGTTCTCGCGGCCCGTGATCTCCGGATGAAATCCGGCACCGAGCTCGATGAGCGCCGCGATGCGGCCGTTGACCGTGACTTTGCCGTCGGTCGGTTTGAGGATGCCGGAGATGAGCTTCAGCAGCGTCGATTTGCCCGAGCCGTTGCGGCCGATGATGCCGAACGCTTCGCCGCGATGAATCGAGAACGAGACATCGCGCAACGCGGTCACGGACGATTCTGGCGCGAGCTTGAGGTCGCGTCGCAGCAGCGCGCTTTTCAAGGTCGCGAATTGCGAGCCGCGGCCCCAGAGGCGATAGCTCTTCGAAACGTTTTCGAGAGAGATGGAGAAGTCGGACACCGCCGCCGATTGTAGTGGAGGTGCGATCCGTACACGGTGTTCGAACGTAGTGATCGTTGATGAAACGAATTCTCCTCATCGCGCTGCTCGCGGCTCGCGCGCGGGCGCACGACTTCTGGATCGAGCCGACGAGCTATCGACCATCGAGCAACGAACCTGTTTATCTCTCGCTGCGCGTCGGCCAGGAATTCATCGGCGATCCGGTGCCGCGCAGCGCGGCGCGAATCGAGTCGTTCACGTTGCGCGATGCAAGCGGAGAGAAGGTCGTGAACGGAATCGAGAACGCCGATCCCGCGGGCATCGTCACGAACATCAAACTGCCCGCGATGATCGGCTATCAATCGCGATTCTCACCGGTCGAATTGCCGCGCGAAAAATTCGACGCGTATCTGCGTGAGGAAGGTCTCGACAATCGCATTCAGGCGCGCACGAACGGCGTGCAACGCGAGCGCTTCGCGCGATTCGCGAAGACGATGCTCGGCACATCACTCGATGCAAAGCCATTCGGCTGGCGTTATGAGCTCGTGCCGGTCGGTGCGAAACAGTTTCGCGCGTTGTACGAATCGAAGCCGCTCGCCGGAACGCTGATCGTTGCGTTGTCGCGCGATGGAAAGAAGTTGAGCTCGCGCAGCGATCGCAATGGCCTCGTGACGCTCGAGCTGCCGAAAGGCGAATGGCTCGTGAAGAGCGTGCACATGGTGCCGGCGCCCGCCGATTCAGGATTTCAGTGGGAGAGTTTGTGGGCGTCGATCACGTTGATGAAGTGATGACGACCCGACCGACGAAGCGGCCGTACGTGCCTCAGCGAAGCAAGCAGCGCTGCCGGTCGTACCGGTCATATCGCTTCGGCCAATGTGTCGCGCAACCGATCGAACACGAAAAAGCCGAGCATCAGGGAGCCGCACGCGTACGCGATCATCAACGCGGCGTCGGACAAGTTCGGCAAACGCCCGAAGAACAACACGTCCTGATACGAGACGACGAATGGCGTCATCGGATTCACGCGCAAAAACGCGCGCAGCAATCGCGACGGAACGTTGTCGATCAGATAAATGATCGGCGTGACGAAGAAGCCGAGCTGCATGAGATTCGCGACGATGTCGCGCAAGTCGCGAAACAACACGCTCGCGGACGACACGGTCATCGCGATGCCCGCGACGAAGAACGTCTGCAGCAACATGAGAAACGGGACGAGCAGAATCGTCACGCTGATCGTGAATTTGCCTAACGCGGCGAACGCGAGAATCGCGGCGAAAAGAATCGGCATCGCCAGCGCGAAGTGCACGAGATGCGAGAGCACGACCACGAGCGGCAATGCCTCGGCGGGAAACATCACCTTCTTGATGAGACCCGCGTTCGCGCTGATCGATGACGTCGATTCGAGAATCGCGGCCGACGTGAACGTCCACGCGAGAATGCCGCTGAAGAGAAACAGCGGATACGGCTGTACGACCTGCGTCGGAAAGAATTTCGTGAAAACGAGCGTGTAGACCGCGAGCAGCAGCAGCGGATTCGCGAGTGACCAGAAATAGCCGAGGAGCGAGCCGCGGTAGCGCGCTTTCAGATCGCGCGCGGTCAGCGCGGCGATGAGCTGTCGATGGCGATAAAGATTCGCAAGCTCCTGCATTACGAGTGATCGTCGGTCACGATGAGCATGAGCGTGGTCGCGCCGACCTGAAACTCGCCCTTGTCGGAGAGCTCCGTCGCGTCGGCGATCTTCTCGCCATTCACCAGCGTTCCGTTCGTCGATCCGAGGTCGGAGACGGTGATGGTGCCGTCACGCACTTCGAGCACCGCATGCTGTCGCGACGCCTCGGTGTCATTGAGCGTGAGATCCGCGCTTGCGCGTCCGATCGTCACGCGAGGCTTCTCGATACGGAACACGCTGCCGGCATCAGGACCATCGAGTATCGCGAGCGAAAGTCGCTTGCCATACGGAAGCTGCAGCGCTTCTGTGCGACCCGTGCGATGCTCGGGAAGCGGCGATTGTTCGGTGGTATCCGGCGGAAGCGTCGGCTTTGCCTCGCGCGACGTGTACGTGCGTTCACCGACTTCGATCGCGATCGGCTCAGGCGTCGCGAACGCGGGATTCTGAATCTCGAAGATCTCCTGGCAACGCGCGCACTTGATCTTCTTCGACGGCTTCCGCTCGAAGCGCTCTACGTCGTACTGGTACTTCGACTTGCAATTGGGGCATTCGATGATCACAGAACGACCTCGGCAGGCGGCGACGATAGCATGCTCCCGCCTTCGGTCGCGATCATTGCATAGAATCCAATGCGTCATGAAGAAGCTGCTCGCCGCCGCGCTCGCTGCTGCCTCGTTCGCCTGTGCTACCACCGATATGAGAACCGATGGACCACCACCTGCCGCGGCGCGGCTCGCCGTTCTTCCCGGAACCGAGCAGCGCCTGCATCAGCTGCCGAAAACCGCGATCGATTACGACCGCTCGCTGCTCAATGAAAACGAGCGTCAGGTCGTTGCGAAACTGATCGAAGCATCGAAGTACATCGACGAGATTTACTGGGTTCAGGTCGCGGAACAGAACCCAGATTATCGCAAGCGTCTCGCGATGCAGGCGCAGGCCTCGCCGCTCGATCTCGCCGGCTACGAGTACTTCATCGCGAACAAAGGACGCTGGGATCGACTCGCGCAGGATGAGC